>JALYLO010000214.1 GCA_030774175.1 Actinomycetota bacterium | reverse complement strand
CGCGCACGTTACCCTTCTCCGACCGGGGTGCCCGTTCGGGCTGAGATCACACCCGTAGAACCTGATCCGGTTAGCACCGGCGAAGGGAGAGCGTTGGTTCCACGTTGCTTGACGATTGCTGGCTCGGACTCCGGCGGCGGAGCGGGGATTCAGGCCGATCTGAAAGCGTTCGCGGCTGCAGGCTGCTACGGCATGTCTGCGATCGTCGCCCTGACCGCTCAGAACACGATCGGCGTGACGGCTGTACACGAGCTACCGCCCGATTTCATCCGTGCGCAGCTCGACGCCGTGTACGACGACATCGGCATCGACGCTGCAAAAACGGGAATGCTCTTCTCACGCGCCGTCATCGACACCGTCGCGGAGTTTCTCGACCGACAGAGCATCTCCCTTGTCGTCGACCCGGTCATGCTCGCGAGCTCCGGAGCGAAGTTGCTGCAAAGCGACGCGGTGGAGACGCTTGTATCGCGGCTCTTTCCACTCGCGACCGTCGTGACGCCGAACCTCCAGGAAGCGGAAGCGCTCGTGGGCGACGGGCCTCGACGCGAACTGGCGGAGCGCATCCACGAGCTCGGGGCTCCGGCCGTCATCGTGACGGGCGGCCACGGCGACGAGGCGGTGGACCATCTCTTCGACGGCGTGCGCCACGTCGAGATCCCGGTCGGGCGTCATGACACAGCGGCCACTCACGGTGCGGGCTGCACCCACTCGGCCACGCTCGCGGCGGCCCTGGCCAGGGGACTGTCCCTCGAGCAGGCTGCGCGCGAGGCGGCGTGGGCTGCCTCCGAGGCGGTCCGGCACGGTCTCGCCGAGATCGGCGCGGGTGACGGTCCCGTCGACGTTCTCCATCTGAAGGGAGCCGCGTGAGTCTTTCTCCCGGGCAGGCGCTCGGCGAGCTACGCAAGCGCAAGCCCCTCGTCCACCAGATCACGAACTACGTCGTCATGAACGAGACGGCCAACGCGACGCTCGCACTCGGCGCGCTACCGGTGATGGCCCACGCGCGCGAGGAGGTCGAAGAAATGGTCGCGCTCGCGGACGCGCTCGTGCTGAACATCGGCACCCTCTCGCCGCACTGGGTCGACGCGATGCTTCTTGCGGGCAAGGCGGCAAACGAGCACGGCATTCCGGTCGTGCTCGATCCTGTGGGTGCAGGAGCGACGCGGTTCCGCACCGAGACTGCGCGGCGCCTTCTCGACGAGGTGAAGGTCGCCGTGCTGCGCGGCAACCAGGGCGAGGTCGCGACTCTGGTCGGGGTCGAGGCGGAGGTGCGGGGAGTCGAGTCGATCGGCGCCGGCGGCGAGCCCGCCGACCTCGCGCGCACCGCCGCTCGCAACCTGGGGCTCGTTGCTTCAGTGACTGGCCCGGTCGATCACGTCTCCGACGGAGACCGGGTGCTCGCGGTCGCCAACGGGCACGAGTTGCTGGCTGCGGTGACCGGGACGGGGTGTATGTCGAGCGCGATCACCGGTTGTTTTCTCGCCGTGGCGCGAGACCGGCCGCTCGAGGCGGCAGCGGCGGCGCTGGCGGCCTTTGGCGTCGCCGGCGAGGACGCCGCACGTGACGCGAAAGGGCCCGGTTCCTTTCACGTCGGCCTCTACGACGCGCTGGCCGCGCTCGAGCCCGAGACGCTCGACGCGCGCGCGAAGATCTCGTGAAGCTGCACGTCCTCGTGGACGAGCTGGAGACCGCGCGGCTCGCTGTCGAGGGCGGCGCGACGGTCGTGCAGTGGCGTCTGAAGAACGCGCTGCGCGTGGACGTGGTCGAGCGCGGGCGCGCAACGCGAAGCCTCTGTGCACGTCACGGCGTCACCTTCGTCGTGAACGATGACGTCGAGGCGGCGCTCATGCTTGGCGCAGACGGGGTGCATCTCGGCCGCACCGACGAGGGGGCGGAGCGCGCGAGGGATCACGGGCTCCTGCTCGGGCTCTCCGCAACGAGCCTCGAGGAGGCATCTGCGGTTGACGGCGAAGCCGACTACATCGGGGTCGGTCCGGTCTGGGAGACGCCGTCCAAGGCCGACGCCGATCCCGCGATCGGCCTCGAGGGGCTGCGGGAGATCTGTGACGCGACCACGCTCCCCGTTGTCGCGATCGGTGGCGTCGACGCGACGAACGCCGCGGAGTGCATTCGCGCCGGCGCTGTCGGCGTCGCGGTCGTCCGCGCGGCCCGCGATGCCGCCGCGCTGAGAGTGGTGATCGATGCAGCTCTCTGAGCTCGGCGAGCTCGGCTTGCTCGCCGAATTGGAACGCCGCGGGCTGGCACGGGGAATCGATCACGACGCCGCTCAGCTGGACGGCGGAGTGATAGCGACGCAGGACGCGCTCGTCGAGGACGTGCACTTCCGGCTCGACTGGATCTCCTGGCGCGATCTCGGCTGGCGCGCGGCGGCCGTGAATCTCAGCGATCTCGCTGCCTCGGGTGCCGACGCGGAAGGGCTGCTCGTCACTCTGGGCGCCCCGCCCGAGACGGACGTTCGAAACGTTCTCGAGCTCTACGAGGGAATCGCTGAGACGAAAGTTGCCGTGCTCGGCGGCGATACGACGCAAGCGGATCGGCTGCTGCTGAGCGTCACCGCGATCGGCCGCTCGCCGCGCGTGCCGGGCAGGGCGGACGCCCGTCCGGGAGATCACCTGGTCGTGACCGGGCCGCTCGGCGCTGCCGGTGCGGCGTTTCGCCGTGAGTCATTCGTGCGTCCTCCGCTTCGGCTGGCCGAGGGGAAGGAGCTTGCCGCGTACGCGCATGCCATGCTCGACATCTCGGACGGCCTTGCAGTCGATGCTGGACACCTTGCGAGATGCTCGGGCTGCCGCATCGTCATCGACCTCGAGCACGTCCCGCTGGCGGACGGAGCGAAGGTCGACGACCTCGGCTTCGGAGAGGACTACGAGCTGCTCGCCGCGGTCGAGGACCCTGGCCGGTTCTGGGTCGTTGGCCGCTGTGAGGAAGGTGAAGGGTTGACGCTCACCCTGAGCGGCAAGCCGTACGAGCTAGGCGGCTGGCAGCACTTCCGCTAGCGCACGCTCGTAATGCGAGCGCGGACGCGCGCCGATCAGCGTCGCCTTCGCCTCGCCGCCGTCGAACAGAATCGCGGTCGGGATCGAGAGCACGTCGTAGCGCGCAGCCGTAAGGGGGTTCTCGTCGATGTTCAGCTTGGCGAACTCGACGCGCCCGCGGGTTTCGGACTCCAGCTGTTCGAGGATCGGCTCGACGGCCTTGCACGGGCCGCACCACGGCGCCCAGAAGTCGAGCACGACCGGTGTGTCGGCCTGCAGGACGTCCCGCTCGAAGGTGGCGTCGGTGACCTCGAACACGGATCCAGGATAGCCGCTACAGGCGCCCGAAGAGCGCTGCGAGCCGGAGTCCCGGCACCTTCCAGATCGCCTCGGCGACTATTGCCTTCGACATCTTCGATCCTCCGACTTCACGGTCGGCGAAGGTGATCGGCACCTCGACGACCTCAAAGCCCGCGCGCAGTACGCGGTAGGTCGTCTCGATCTGAAACGCGTAGCCCTTCGACTCGACCGCGTCGAGGTCGATCGCCTCGAGCACCACGCGCCGGTAGCACTTGAAGCCGCCGGTCAGGTCTCGCACCTTGACACCCAGAAGAACTCGTGCGTAGAGCGAGCCGCCTGCGGAGATGAGGCGGCGCACCAGTCCCCAGTTCCGCACGCCGCCGCCCGGGACGTACCGCGAGCCGAGCGCGAGGTCGGCGCCGCCTTCGACCGCCGCGAGCAAGCGGGGCACGTCGTTCGGCTCGTGGGAGAAGTCGCAGTCCATCTCCAGCACGAGCTCGGCACCGTCCGACAGCGCACGGCGAAAGCCGGCGAGGTACGCGGGCCCGAGACCCTCCTTGCGCTCGCGATGAAGGACGTCCACGTAGTCGAGCTCACGCGCGAGCCGGTCCGCGAGCTCGCCCGTCCCGTCGGGAGAGTTGTCGTCGATCACCAGAACGCGCACGT
>JALYLO010000213.1 GCA_030774175.1 Actinomycetota bacterium | reverse complement strand
GCCCGCGAGTGGGGAGAAGAGTTCATCGGCGAGCGCGGGCTCTCGAGCGTGGGGCTCGTGATCGGCGCGACCTATCCGCGCGCCGTCGGCGAGGCGCGCCGCCTGTGTCCCCAGCAGGTGCTTCTGCTTCCCGGGATCGGCGCGCAGGGAGCAGGGCCGGCCGAGGTTGCGCGGGCCTTCACGAGCGGGCCGGCGAGTGCGCTCGTCGCAGTCTCGCGCGCGATCGACTATGCGTACCGGGCGCGTGGCGGCGACTGGCGCACGGCGGCAGGCGCCGAGGCCACGCGTCTGCGTGACGAAATTTGGGCCGTTTCCGGCTGGTAAGGCGGTCCGCAACGAAGCGGCTTCTCTCGGCGGTCATCGTGGCCCTCGTCGTTGCGTCGCCGGCGGTTGCCGCGCGGCCTCCGAGCGTCGACGCGCCGTCATATCTCGTCGTGAACGGGAAGACGGGCGAAGTGCTCGCGGCGCGTAATACGCATGCGCGCCGTCCGATTGCGAGCATCACGAAGCTGATGACGGTGATGGTCGCGCTCGAGCACGTGAAGCTGACCGACGAGGTTTCGGTACAACGCTCGGCCGCAGCCGTGGGCGAGTCGTCGATCGACTTGCGTGCGGGCGAGGAAATCACCGTGCGCGAGCTCGTCGAGGCTTCGTTGATTCAGAGTGCGAACGACGCCGCCTACGCACTCGCGGCGTACGCCGGCCGCGGCGACGTCGCGGCGTTCGTGCGCGAGATGAACGAGAAAGCGCACCAGCTTCGCCTGGTGGACACGCACTTCGTGCGTCCCGACGGGCTCGACGCGCCGGGCGAGCATTCAAGTGCCGCGGACGTGACCCGCCTCGCGCGCATTGCGATGCACGAGCCGGAGATCCGTGACATCGTCCGGTTGCGTAGCGACGCGATCGCAGGCGGTCGCGTGCTCCACACCTGGAATGACCTCCTGGGCAGCTTCCCCGGCTTGTTCGGCGTCAAAACCGGGCACACCGGTGCCGCGGGTTGGTGTGAGGTCGCGGCGGCGCGCAGGCCGGGGTTCACCATCTACACGACCATTCTCGGCAGTCCGTCGCGCGAGCAGCGGAACCACGATCTCGCAGCGCTGCTCAGGTGGGGCCTTTCCCGATACCGTGTCGCGAGCGTGGTCTCCGAGGGTCGCACGTATGCGCTTGCGCAGACCGGTTACGGGCGGGCGCCGCTCAGGCTCGTGGCGGCGTCGGGGATTCGCCGAGCTGTGCGCGTCGACCGCCCGCTCGTCGCGCGTGTCGTCGCCACGGCCGCTGTCTCGCTGCCGGTGCACGCAGGCGATCGACTCGGCGTCGTCCGTGTCTACAGCGGCAAGCGACTCCTCGGCACGCGGCCACTTGTCGCGGCCCGATCGGTCGACAGGCCGGGAGTTGCGGGACGAGTCGGCTTCTACGCCGGCCGGACCGTGAAGCACATCTGGGGGTGGGTCTCGTGATCGTGACCGTCACGCTCAACGCCGCGATCGACCGAACGCTGACCGTTCCAAACTTTCAGCTCGGTCACCGACATCGCGCGAGCGCCGGCCTGACGCTCGCCGGAGGAAAAGGGATCAACGTCGCACGTACGCTCAAGGCCCTTGACGTCCCTGTCGTCGCGACGGGACTCGCGGGCGGACGCACAGGCACGCGCATCGTCGAGGAGCTGACGACGGAGGCGATCCTCAACGACTTCGTCCGCATCGGCGGCGAGTCGCGCACCTCGACGATGGTGGTCGACCCCACGGGAGGGACGGCGACCGAGATCTACGAGTGGGGGCCGCAGGTGAGCCGCGACGAGCTCGGCGTGCTGCTTGAGAAGATCGCGTATCTCGCGCGTGCGGCAGACCTCGTCGTGCTGGCGGGCTCGCTGCCGCGCGGCGTCGATCCGGGCTTCTATGCCGAGGCGATCCGCGAGCTGAGCCGCCGCCGCGTGCGCACCGTGCTCGATGCGGAGGGAGAGCCGCTGCGGCTCGGCGTGGAGGCGGAGCCCTGGCTCGTGTCCCCAAACCAACGTGAAGCCGAAGGGCTCGTCGGGCAGGAACTCCACGACGAAGAGGACTTCCTGATGGCCCTCGGCGCGATCGCGGAGCTTGGCGCGCGCAACGTGCTGATCGGTCATGGAGCCGGGGCGTTCGCGCTGATCCGCGAAGAACGCCGTGGCCGGCGGTTCGAGGCAAACATTCCGCCGCTTGTCCCGGTGGCGACCGCGGGTGCCGGCGACGCGATGCTTGCGGGTTACCTCGCCGCATCCGTCGCCGAGCAGTCCACGGAGGAAGCGCTTCGCTCGGCCGTCGCGACCGGCGCCGCCGCGACGCTCGAGGTCGGCGGCGGCCGGTTCGATC
>JALYLO010000212.1 GCA_030774175.1 Actinomycetota bacterium | reverse complement strand
CACCTACCTGGACGACGAGATCGTCGAGCGTGTCTCGGCCGAGGGCGGCCTCGCGGCGATCGCGGTCTCGCACCCCCACTACTACGCGGCGATGGTCGAGTGGGCGCACGCGTTCGCGTGCCCGATCTATCTCCACGAGGCGGAGCGGAAGTGGGTGATGCGACCGGACCCGGCGATCCGGTTCTGGAACGGCGAGACGAATGCGCTCGGCGGCGGTGTCACCCTGATCCGCTGCGGCGGCCACTTCGAGGGCGGCCAAGTGCTCCACTGGACTGAACGCAGGGCGCTCCTGAGTGGCGACATCGTCCACGTGATCCCGGACCGCCGCTACGTGAGCTTCATGTACTCGTACCCGAACCTGATCCCGCTGCCCGCGTCGAGGGTGCAGGGCATCGCCGCAGCGCTCGAGCCGTTCGAGTTCGACACGATCCACGGCGCCTGGTGGGACCGGTTCGTCGAGCGCGGCGGTTCGGCAGTGGTGCGCCGATCGGCCGATCGCTACGTGCGCGCGGTCACAGAGCCGGGCCTGCCTTCCTGAGACCGTCAGGCGTCTGGGGTTGCGCCCGTGGGCGGAGCGGCGGCTCGGTCGCCGGGCCCCAGGTCGCGCCGCCGGAGGCGGCGCCAGATCAGGTCGGCATTCGGGAGCAGAAACCCGACTGCGATCGCCGGCAGGGCCGGGAGGCCGCTCAGGTCGAGCCAGACCGTGAGCGCGATCGTCGCGCCGAGCGCGGCCACGAGGCAGATCCACGTCGCGCGGACACGCAGCCCGAACCGCGCCGCCGCGGCGAGGAACAGCGCGAAGAAGAGCAGATCGGGGATGCCGAGATTGGCGGCGGCATGCTCACCCGGCACCGGGAAGGCAAAGGACAGGGCCGTGAACACGTGCTCGTGGTGGGCGATGATCGTCTTCGTGGGGCCGCGCCAGACCGAGTAGGCGTCGACCCATGGGATGATCGACGCGATGAGGACGACCCAGGCGAGCGTCTCGAAGTAGCCGAGGAACCACCAGCCGAGCAGCGTCGTCGCGCCGAGCCGGGCGAAGTTCGCGCTGACGTCCGCATGCAGGACCGTGAACAGCGCGGCCAGCGCCGCGAGCGCCATGCCTGCGGCGAAGCGCCAGCGAGCCTCCCGCAACGGGAGCGCCAGAAAAACCAAGCCGAACACGGCGGGCAGTAGCACGCACGCGATCCACGCGACGTCCCACCACGTCCCCGCGTCCCACAGTTGCGGGGCGAGGACGTCGTAGGCGACGAGCAGCCCTAGTAGGGCGGCAAAGCGGCCCACCAGGGGCCAACGGGTTTGAATGCCTTCCAAAATGCGGTCTTCGCGGGCGCCTCGTCGAGCGACGAATCGATGTCCGGCACGGCGAGCGCCTCGATCGTCGGCGTGAAGCGCTGAAGCTCGCCCAGCGTGCCCACGACCGGCTGCGAGAGCGGAAAGGCGATCCCATTCAGGAACTCGAGCGCATCCTCGCCCATCACGACCAGGAGCTTCGGCTCGACGATGCGGAGCTCGCGACCGAGCCACTCCCGGGCGAGCTTCAGGTCGCACCCGGCGAACTTGACGGCGTTCGTGCCGTAGACCTCCATCGGGTCGACGTGGAGGCGCTGGAGCGACTTGATCAGTGCGTTCCCGGCGCGGCCGTGGAAGGCGACGCCCTCCTGGAGCTCCTGCGCCTGGGCTCCGTACTTGAGCAGGAAGATGTTCGCGAGCGGGTGCCCGGTCGGCAGCGCAGTCGGAGCTCCGTCCGCGGCGTGCGCGATCTCGTGCGAGAGGCGATTGATCTCGGTGATCGCCTTGCGGAGGTAGCGCTCGTAGATCTCGTCTGTGGTCACGGCAGAGGCCACGGCGGCACCTGGACCCTTTCGGCTTTAGCGGACCTTCTCCTTGACCTGGGCGACCCACTTCAACGACTGAAGGTAGGCGAGCGATTTCGGCCGGCGGAGGACCTCCGCGCTGCGCAGGGAGATCATGAACTCCTCGGGGTCGCGAAACGCCCGCATCCGGAGGGCTCCCGTGCCGACGCCCTGGAGGACGTGGGCGTCCGAGCCCGCACCCATCGTCAGGTTGTACTTCCGGGCGAATCGCAGCGCTTCGCCGTTGTAGGCCTCGAAGAGCAGGCGGGCGTTGTAGACCTCGAGCACGTCGATGTCGGCCAGGTGCCGGTGCAGGGTGCGCGGGTCCGGAATTGCGTGGAGCCGGTCGAACGGGTGAGGGACGTAGACGAGGCCGCCCTGCTCGCGGATCGCGGCGACCGTCTCGGTGAACGTCATGCCCCGGGGGATCTCCCGCTCGAGGAAGAGGCCGATCACCTCGCCCTGGTCGTCGGTCTTCACCTCCTCGCCCCGGATGACGACGAGTTGACGCCCGCGCGCGTAGTCGGCCGCCTCGAGCGCGCCGCCGAAGACGTTGTGGTCGGTGACGGCGACCGCGCCGAGGCCTTCCGCCTCGGCGTGGTCGACAAGCTCGGCCGCGTCGATGCTGCAGTCGTGCGACCACGACGTGTGCATGTGCAGGTCGGCGAGGATCCACTTGCGGTCAGCGAGCGGCTCGGTGGGTCGCCGCTTGCGCCGCCGTTTGCCGACCGTCGCGTAGATCGCGTCGAGGTCTGCTGCGACGGCATCGAACGTCTGCCGCTCGGCTTCCGCACGTGCGGCAGCGCCCTCGCGCTCCCGCAGGCCGGCGTCGTCCGCGAGCCGTCCTGCTGCCGCCGCCGCGAGCTCCGGCTGAGACGCAACGCCGCGCGGGCGGACGATCGCGCATCCGGCCGCTGCCGCCTCGAGCGTGACACGGCGCAGCCCTTCGACACCCGGCACGAAGATCGACGCGCCGTTCAGCAGCGCGGCGCGGGATGCGGCGTCGCGGGCGGTGCGCAGGTGCACCCGCTGGGCGAGCGCACGCGGGATGGCCGGCCGGCCGATCAGCGAGCGTGTGCGGAGGAGCACGACCTCCCAGTCCGGCAGCTCGCGCAAGGCGTGGAGGATGGCGCGCGCCACCTCGCGTTCGTTCGGACGCAGCTCGACCACGATCGTCTCGCTCTTCGGCGACGGCGCGAACAGCTCCGTGTCGACCCCCGGTGAGAGGACCCGGTAGTCGCCGGGGAACCGCTCTTCGGCGGCGTCACGAACGGTGTCCGACAGCGCGACGAGTGCGTCGAGCCGGCCGAGCAGCTTTTCGCGCTGTGAGCGGGCCGGGGGATACCCGAGCCGGTTGGGTGAAGCGAAGGTGGCGACGGCAAATGCGTCGGTGTCTCGCAGTGCGAGGTACGACAGCGACGGGAGCCCCGGCTCGAACCCGTGCACGACGTCGAAGGCCCCTTGCGCGAGCGCCAGCTTCAGGTTCGCCTGGACACCGACGGGGACGCCCAGTTGCGAACGCCGCGAGACCGGGATCGCCGGCCCCACCGCGATCACCTCGGCCCGCTCCCGGCGTTCCAGGGCCCGCCGCCCCGCGAGCAGGTCGGCCGCCCGTGTCGAAGGCGCCAGCACGGTCACCTCGTGGCCTCGCCTGCGCAGGGCCGCGCCGATCCCCGCGACGTGGTCATTGACGTCGTGGGGCTGCGACCACGCAAAGGGGGTCACCAGGCAAACGCGCATCGATCCCTGCATCGAACCAAGCCTAGTGCACCATTCCGAGTGGGAATCGCGAGATTGCCCGGCGTCACACCGCCTGCGTCGGGGCCGGCGCGACCACCTCGCGGCGGTTGCGCTCGATGAATTCCTCGACGAGCTCGGCCGCGTCGTCGTCCTGGATCTGCCGCGGGGGTGACTTCATCAGGTAGGAGCTCGGGCCCTCGAGCGACCCCGCGATGCCGTTGTTCAGCGCGAGCTTCGCGAGCCGGACGGCGTCGATCACGATGCCGGCCGAGTTCGGCGAGTCCCACACCTCGAGCTTCAGCTCGACATTCAGCGGCACGTCGCCGAAGCTCGAGCCCTCGAGGCGGATGTACGCCCATTTGCGATCGGTCAGCCACGGGACATAGTCGGACGGGCCGACGTGCACGTTCTTCGCGCCCAGGTCGTAGTCGAGCATCGACGTCACGGCGTTCGTCTTCGAGATCTTCTTCGACTCGAGGCGCTCGCGCTCGAGCATGTTCAGGAAGTCGGAGTTGCCGCCCACATTCAGCTGCATCGTCTTGTCGAGGTGAACGCCGCGCTCGCGAAAGAGCGAAGTCAGGACGCGATGGGTGATCGTCGCGCCGACCTGCGACTTGATGTCGTCGCCGACGATCGGCACCCCCGCGTCCTGGAACCGCTTGTTCCAGTAGTCCTCGCGCGCGATGAAGACCGGCATGCAGTTCACCATGCCGCAGCCTGCGGCCATGATCTCCTCGGCGTACCACTTCGTCGCGTCCTCAGAGCCGACGGGCAGGTAGTTGACGACCACGTCGACCCGGCGGTCTCGGAGGATGGCGATGACGTCGTCTGTCGAGCTCTTATCCTTCTCGACGATCTGGGAGAGGTACTTCCCGATGCCGTCGAGCGTCATGCCGCGTGAGACCTTTACTCCCGTCGTCGCGACGTCGGCGAACTTGATCGTGTCGTTCGGGTGTGCCCAGATCGCCTCGGCGAGGTCGACGCCGACCTTGCCCTTGACGACGTCGAACGCCGCGACGACCTCGATGTCGCTGATGTGGTACCCACCGAGGTCGACGTGCATGAGCCCGGGGACGAACTCGTCCGGCTTCGCGTCCTTGTAGTAGGTCAGGCCCTGCATGAACGAGTTCGCGCAGTTGCCGACGCCGATCAGCGCCACGCGGACCTTGTCCTGCTGGCGCCCGCGCGCAGGTCCATGAACTGCCGTGCCGTCGGATTCACTCACTTCGATCCCTCCATCAGTTGCTTGCGGACGTGCAGGACGCGCTGGCCGACCGTCAGCCACGCCGTGCCGGCGAGCAGGACGAGCGACCAGGGCAGCACGCCCCACGGTGCGAGAACGAGACCGGCTGCGATCACGGCGACACGCTCTGCGCGCGAGCCGATGCCGACGTCGCCGCGCAGGCCGATCGCCTCGGCCTTGGCGCGCGTGTACGAGACGAGGAACGAGCCGGCGACGGCCGCCATCGCCACTGCGACGAACACGGGGCGATGCTGCGTCGCCAGGATGTACGCGATCGCGGTCAGCATGAAGCCTTCGCTGACGCGGTCGGTGGTCGAGTCGAGGAAGGCGCCGAATGGGGTCGTCTTGCCGCCGGCGCGCGCGAGTGCGCCGTCGAGGACGTCGAGCAGCGAACCGGCGACGAACAGGATTGCGGCGAGCCAGTAGAAGAGGAGCTCGTTTCGGCCTTCGAAGAGGACGACAAGCGACGCGGCGGCGCACAGCAGCACTCCGCTCGAGGTCAGGGCGTTCGGGGTGACCCGGGTCCGGGTCAGGCCGACGACGGAACGGGTGGCCAGCGTGCGCGCGCCGGCCGTGTAACCGTGCTTGATCGCGGCCGCTCTCGTCACGGGTGGGACCGTAGCAGCGTCCCTGCCGGGGCTCCGCTCCGGGTCGGCAGACGGTCGGTTACGCCCGACGAGCGGCAAGCACGCGACGGATGGGTTCGTTGTAGACGGCAGTCATCGCCAGGAGCGCGACGGCTATGCCCGCCATGCAGTCGAGCCAGAAGTGGTTGCCGGTGGCCATCACGGCGAACCAGACCCAGGCGGGCCAGATCGCCCAGACCAGCTTCGCCCAGAGGCTCCGGCAGAGCGAGAACAGAACGACGCCGACAATCAGCGCATCCGCCGCGTGGAGGCTCGGCATTGCGGCATACGGGTTCGCGGCGAGGCTGACGAGCCCGTCGCGGTGGCTGTTGACAAAGCCGACGCCGAGCAACCTCGGCGGGGCCGTCGGCACGAAGACGTAGCCGACGAGGCCGATGGTGTTTGCGAGCAGGATCGAGTTCCGGAAGCGCTGGAACTCCGCGTGGCGTCGCACGTACACCCAGAGAACGGCCAGGCCGACGACCGTGAACTCCGAGTTCCAGTACGTCCACGAGACGGCGGTCTCGAGCAGGTGCCGCTGGTCGACGAAGTTCTGGAACGTCAGCTCATAGAGTCGGTGGGTGACGCGCGTCTCGAAGTTGACGACGGCGAGACCGTTCTGGAAAGCCCTCGCGGGGTTCCGGTCGGCCAGGCCGCGCGCCAGTTGGTAGCCGACGAAGAAGCCGAACCAGATCGCCAACTGGCGGCCCAGATCGGACCAGCCGCGCGGCAGATGCCGGCGCCCTGCTGCGACCATGGTCGACACGACGTGCCCAGTCTAGACGCCTTATCGGGTGTCGGCGAACCCGTGCGGCGCAACCCCCTACCCGCCGATGTAGCTCATCTCGACCTTCGGCAGCTCCTTCGTGGCCGCCGACCGCAGGTCCGAGTAGCGGTCGGCACGCCCCGCCCAGACCCGGCGAAGCTCCGTTTCGACCTCGTCGTCGGAGCCCCCGCCGCGCAGGAGAGCCCGCAGGTCGTGGCCGCGCACCGCGAAGAGGCACGTGAACAAACGGCCCTCGGCCGAGAGGCGCGCCCGGGTGCAGTCGCCGCAAAACGGCTGCGTGACCGAGGCGATCACGCCGAACTCCGCGCTCCCGTCGCGATAGCGCCACCTCCGCGCGACCTCGCCGCGGTAGGACGCCTCCACCGGCTCGACCCCGAACTCGGCGTCGAGCGCCGCCACGATCTCGGCGGCAGGGACGACGTCGTCGAGCCGCCAGCCGTTCGTGTGCCCCACGTCCATGTACTCGATGAAGCGCAACGTCTGGCCGCGCTTGCGGAAGAAGGCGGCCATCGGCACGATCTGGTCGTCGTTGACGCCGCGCTTGACGACCGCGTTCACCTTCACGGGCAGGCCCGCCGCAGCTGCGGCGTCGATGCCCTCGAGCACCCGGTCGACCGGGAAGTCGACGTCGTTCAGGGCGCGAAAGGTCGCGTCGTCCAGGGAGTCGAGGCTGACGGTGATGCGGTTCAGCCCGGCGTCCGCGAGCGCCTGGGCCTTGGCGGGGAGCAACGAGCCGTTCGTCGTCAGCGTCAGGTCGACTTCGAGCGGGGCGAGCAACTCGATCAGGCGCTCCAGGTCGCGGCGGACGAGCGGCTCGCCGCCCGTGATCCGGATCTTCCGCACGCCTGCAGTGACGAAAACGCCCGCAACTCGAGCGATCTCCTCGAACGTGAGGAGCTCACGCCGGTCGAGGAACCGGTGGTCGCGGCCGTAGACGTCCTTCGGCATGCAGTAGACGCAGCGGAAGTTGCAGCGGTCGGTGACCGAGATCCGCAGGTCGCGCAGGGGCCTGCCGAAGGTGTCGAGCGCGTCCACGCTTGGCACGGTAGCTCCTACGGGCGAGTCCGAGAGCGAAACAGCAAAGATGGAGCTCGTGCACGACGAGCTCCGTCCCGTCACCGCGCTCTTCGCCGACATCGTGGGCTCGTCGGGCCTCGGTGAGCGCCTGGCGCCGGACGAGGTGAAGGCGCTCGTCGGCGAGGTCGTCACGCGGATGAGCCGCGCCGTCGAGGAGTTCGGCGGGACGGTGCAGGCCTATCAGGGCGACGGGATCTGCGCGTACTTCGGAGTCCCGACGGCGCACGGCGACGACCCGGAGCGCGCCGCCCGCGCCGCCTTGCGGCTGCTCGAGCTCGTTCGCGCCCACGCGGACGACATCCGGGCGGCGTGGGGGATCGACCAGTTCGACGTCCGTGTCGGTCTCAACACCGGTCAGACGGCCGTGGGAAACGTCGGGTTCGGCAACCCGCAGGCGGTGGCGCTCGGCGACGCGACGAACGTGGCGGCGCGGCTCGAGGGCCTCGCCGAGCCCGGAACGATCCTCGTCGGAGAGGTGACTGCGCGACAGCTCGAGCGGAGATTCGTGCTCGAAGAGCGCGGCACGGTCCCGGTCAAGGGCCGGGCGCGGCCGGTTCGCACGTGGCGCGTCGTCGCGCTGCGTACCGAGCCGCACGAAGGTGCACGCACGCCGCTGCTGGGACGCGAGGCCGAGCTCGGGCAGGTCCGCCGGGCGCTCGACGACGTCGCGTCGGGCCGAGGTGGGCTGCTGTCGATCGTGGGGGACGAGGGCATCGGCAAGACTCGTCTGCTCGCGGAGGCTCGCCGGCAGCTGTCCGTCGTACGGAACCGACCTTCTGTATGCGCCTTTCGTCGAGATCCTGCGGGCCTGGATCGGCGCCTCCGAGGGGGAGCCGGAGATCGCCGTTCGCACCAAGGCGCGCGCGAGGCTCTCGGCACTGCTCGGCGACCGCGTGCAAGCGTTGTTCGCGCCACTCGCGCGCCTGCTCGGCGTGAAGGTCGAGGACGTCGATGCGGGCGCAAGCACCGACCTGACCGTCGCCTACCTGGGCTGGGTCGAGGCCCTGTGCGACGCCGGCCCGCTCGTCCTGGCGCTCGACGACCTGCAGTGGAGCGATGCCGGCACGCACGAGCTCGCCGTGCACCTGCTCGAGTTGACCGACCGCCTGCCGCTGCTGCTTGTCGTCGCACAGGCGGCGCAGGCCGGTTCCGAGGGGTGGGCGCTGCGAACACGCGCACTCTCCGACTTCAGCCATCGCACCGTCGACGTCCCGCTCGGCCCGCTCGCGGACGACGACGCGCTCGAGCTCGTCAGCCGGCTCCTACCCGGGCTCGACCCGCACGCCGCAGCCGCGCTCGTCGCGCGCGGCGAGGGGAATCCGCTCTATCTGGAAGAGCTGCTGCGCCTGCTTGTCGACGGCAGCGGGCTCGACCGCCGCCGCACGTGGACGGTCTCGGTCGGCACCGCTTCGCTGCTTCCGCCCGCGCTCGAGAACATCCTCGTGGCGCGGTACGACCGCTTGTCGGCCGAGGCGCGCGCGCTCGCGCAGGTGGCAGCGGTAATCGGCCGCTCGTTCCAGGTGCGCGTCGTCGAACGCGTGGTCGGGAATGTCGACGCGCTTCCCGAACTGCTGCGGCTGGAGGCCGTGCGCGAGGTGAGGCGTTATCCCGAGCTGGAGTGCGCGTTCCGGCACGGCCTGCTCCAGGAGGCCGCGCTGTCGACCCTGACGACCGCCCGGCGACGGGAGCTCTACGGGCTCGTCGCCGCCGCGTTCGAGGAGCTCTACGCGTCCAGTCTCGACGAGCATCTCGAACGGCTGGCGCACTACTACGCGCAGAGCGACCAGGCGCCGCGGGCCGTTGCTTACCTCGAGCGCGCCGCGGAGCGTGCCGAGCGGCTCGGCGCTTTGCGGAACGCAGACCGGTTACGACGTCGGATCGCGGCGCTCGGTTCAGCCAAGCGGGCTAACCGCTGATCCCGGCGCAACGGTCGTCACCCAGACGAGCCCTGAGCCGGCGGTGATCGAGTACGCGCCGGACCCGACGTGAATGCTCTTCGTCACGCCTCCCGTCGCGGGGCGACGACGCCCGCGAGGGGCCGCGTCACCCACACACCCTTAGCCCCCACCCCCCTCGATGGACACATCGTGCGGCGTACCTCCGACGGTCGTCACCCAGACGAGACCGGCACCGGTCGCGACCGCGTAGGCGCCGGTGCCGACGGCGATCGTCCTCAGTCGGCCAGTCCGCGGGTCGATCCGAACGACCTGCCCGGCTTTCGGACGCGCCACCCAGACGCCGCCTTGACCGACCGCAATGTGACCGACGTTCGGCCCGACCGCAATTCGGCCAACCGCCGTCGGCCCATTCGGCGACACCTGCCAGACGTCCCCCGATTCGCTCTTTGCGACCCAGACGGAGCCACCGCCGGCCGCGACGGTCGTTGAACCGAGCCCCTGCAGCGCGCCAACCTGGGCCGTTCCCGTCAAGGTGTCGGTCAAGGGGTCGACCCGCGACACCGAGGCGAGCTCCGAAAGCCAGAGAGCGCCGTTGCCAAAGGCGATGCCGCTCGGCGAGGTTTCGTCCGGGATCCGTCGAACCACCGCGCCGGTTGTCGGATCCAGCCGAAGCGCCCGCCCGCCGTCTGCCCAGAGGAGCCAGATCGATCCGGCTCCGGCCGCGATGCCGGTGAGCGTGTTCGTCGTTCCGCCGAAAAAGCCCTGTCTGATGTTGCTCACTCGCACCGGGATCTGCGCCACGTCGGCGGACGCCGGATCGATCCGGAAGAGGCCGCCCTGCTGCGTCGTCGCCCAGACATACCCGGACCCAACCGCCAGGGCGAGCGGCGTCCCGGTGATCCCGATCGTCCGGTCGACGGTGCGCGACGAAGCGCTGATCCGACTGATCGTGCCGTCGTCCTGGTTTGCGACCCACACCGAGCCGAATCCGACGGCCACGTCGACCGGGGTCTTGCCGACGGGGATCGACGC
>JALYLO010000211.1 GCA_030774175.1 Actinomycetota bacterium | reverse complement strand
GGATTGACCGTGTAGGCGCGGGCGAGGTCGGCGACGGCGCCGTCGAGGGTCGCCGAGAAGAGCATCGTCTGGCGGTTCTTCGGGACGGTGCGGAGGATGCGGTCGACCTGCGGCTTGAAGCCCATGTCGAGCATCCGGTCGGCCTCGTCGAGGACGAGCACGCGGACCCCGTCGAGCGCCACCAGGCGGCGCTCCATCAGGTCGTGCAGGCGGCCGGGCGTCGCGACGAGCACCTGCGCGCCCCTCGCCTTCTTGGCCTGGGCGCCCAGCGGGACGCCGCCGTAGACGGTCGCCACGCGGAGCCCCTTCGCCTCGGCGAGCGGGCGGAGGTCGGCCGCGACCTGGGTCGCGAGCTCACGCGTCGGGACGAGGACGAGCGCCGCCGGGCGTCCGTTCGCGTTCGCGGTGCGCTCGACGAGCGGCAGGCCAAAGGCGAGCGTCTTGCCGGAGCCCGTAGGGGACTCGGCGAGGATGTCGAGGCCGGCGAGCGCGTCGGGAAGGACGAGCTGCTGCACCGCGAACGGATGGTGGATGTCGAGCGCTGCGAGTGCGCGCACGACCCGGGTGCTGACGCCGAGCGTCAGGAAAGACTGTGACACGTTGTTCTACTCCTTGTAAGGCAGGTCGAGATGCGGAAAACTCGAACAACCTGAAAAGGAGGAACGAGAAGCCAGATCTCACGGGCGCCGGGTGGCGATCCGTGCCGGCACGGTAGCACGCGCCGCAGGAGGCAGAGCGCGCGGGCCGAATCTCTTTGCAGGGTACGACCGTTGTAATCCCAGACCGGCTCCGTCCGGTCGGGAGGACAGGATTTCGAGTCGAGAGCGCAGGTCGAAGGCACATTGACGGGTGAGGTCGGGCTGAGGTGCCAACTGACCCACCGACCGCAGCGCGAGTGGCTTGACGAGCAGGAAACCTGGGCCGCCGGCGAGAGCCGGCGGCCCAGGGGGTTTCTCCGGCGTGCGATTCGTGCGGCGTCGGTTTTACCTCACCCTTACGCATCGGCTACCGCGAACTGACCGCAAACGGGGATAGTCAGAGGTATGCGGAGGATCCTCGCCACAATTGCTGCCCTCTCTTTCCTGGCGCTCGCCGGCGGCACCGCTGCGGGCGCCGGCTCCGTGCCTCCGTTCCCGCACCTGCCGGGGGGCTGGTCGCACGCTGAGATCAATGTCACGATCAAGCGCACGCCGCACACCCTGATCCTCGATCGTGGCCGCATCGTGCAGGCGAGCTCCGCTCAGCTGACGCTGCGCGAGGCTGACGGCAGCCTCGTCGTCGTGCCGCTCGCAGAGTCGACGATCGTCGTGCTCTACAACCGGCCGGCGGCCGTGCTCGACCTGAGGAAGCGGATGAGCGCGCAGACGATGCGGATCGACGGCGGCGCCGCGGTGCGCGTGCGCGCCACGTTCTAATACGCTCAGGCTGATGGCGGGGACAGTCCTGCTTGTCGAAGACGAGCCGTCCGTCGGTGAGCTCGTTCGCGGCTATCTGATGCGCAGCGGCTACCGCGTGGTCTGGGTGCGATCCGGCGAGGAAGCGCTCGTCGAGCTCGACCGGCACCGGGTGCGGATCGTCATCCTCGACATCGGACTCCCTGGGAAGGACGGCTTCGACGTCTGCCGCGACATGCGAGCTCGCTCCAACGTGCCGATCCTGATGCTGACCGCGCGCGACGAGGAGCCCGACCGGATCGTCGGCCTCGAGGTCGGCGCAGACGACTACCTGACCAAGCCGTTCTCACCTCGCGAGCTCGTCGCGCGCATGAAGGCGATCCTCCGCCGCAGCGAGCCGCAGGAGGGCAAGGAGAAGACAGTGTCCCTCGGCGATGTCGTCCTCGACCGCGAGTCGCACGACGTGACCGTGGCGGGCAAGCCCGTCGAGTTGACGGCGAAGGAGTTCGAACTGCTCGCATACTTCATGGCGAACCCGGACATCGTCGTCTCCCGCGACCTGCTGCTCGAGCGTGTCTGGGGCCAGGAGTATCCCGGCGGCACGCGCACCGTGGACGTGCACGTCGCCCAGGTTCGTCGCAAGCTCGATCGCCCGGACCTGATTCGCACGCTGCGTGGGACCGGGTACAAGGCCGCCCGGTCGTGAGGAGCCTGCGGGCGCGGCTCTTCGCGGCGACGCTCGCCGCGCTTGCGCTGACGCTCGCGCTCACGATCGCGATCGGCGCGGTGCTGACGCGGCGCCAGGTCGACCGCTCACAGGCCTCCGCAGTGGCGCGTCGCGCCGACGATCTCGCCGCCCAGCGGCAGCAGCACATCAGCTACATCCGCGAAGACAAGAAGCTCGCCGGAAACGTGCGCAAGCTGATCCAGCCGCGCCCGGCCCTCGTGATGCTCGTTCCGGATGTGAACCGATCGAGCGACGGCGAGACGACATATCAGGGACAGCGGCAGCTCTACTCCTACCGCACGCTTCCGCATCTCGGCTTGCTGCTCCTTCGCCCGGCGAGCCTCCGTTCGACGGCGTGGCGCCCGTTCCTCGTCGACCTGCTGCTCGCCGC
>JALYLO010000210.1 GCA_030774175.1 Actinomycetota bacterium | reverse complement strand
CTGGGGCTCAAGCGTTCGTATATCCGCGAGCGCTTCGAGGAGATCGTGGCTTTCGCCGAGCTCGAGGACTTCATCGACGTTCCCGTTCGCACCTACTCCTCGGGGATGTACATGCGCCTTGGCTTCGCCGTAGCGTCACATCTCAACGCCGACGTTCTGCTGCTCGACGAGGTCTTCGCGGTCGGAGACGGCGCGTTCCAGCGGAAATGCCTCGACAAGATCCTCGACGTCAAGCGGAACGGCGGCACGATCGTTTTCGTCTCCCACGACGCCCGGGCTGTGGAACGTCTGTGCGAGCGGGCGATCCTGCTGCGTGAAGGACGCGTTGCGTTCGACGGCGCCACGCACGACGCGCTGACGGAGTATCACGGCTTGCTCGCGGACGAGCGTGATCCCGCCGAGCGCGCCGCGGGGCTGAGCGAGTGGGGCAGCGGGGAGGCTCGCATCGCGCACGTCAGCCTGCGCGGCCCCGGCGGCGAGGAGCGCGACGAGTTCGCTTCGGGCGAGAGCCTGTCGCTGAGGCTCACGCTGCTCGCAGCAGCCTCGGTGCCGTCGCCACGGCTCTCCTACGAGCTGCGCGACGAGGTAGATCGGCTGCTCGCGGGCGGCGCCCTCGATACGGCCGACATCGGCTGGCCCGGCGGCTCCGGTGAGGTCTCGGTGCGGTTCGACGTCGACGCGCTGCCCCTCGCCGAGGGACGCTTCTACTTCGCGCTTGGCCTCGTCGGCCCTGAGACCGGCCACCTCTATCACCGGCTCGAGCACGTGGCGTCCTTCGTCGTCCATCCCGAGGGCGGCGAGCGCGGCACTGTCGTGCTCGAGGGCCGCTGGTCGGGAGGGGAACTCGCGCCGACCGCCGAACTGAGAAGACCATGAGCTCACGCACCTGCCCCGACTGGCCGCGCTTGATGGAGATCGCACCGGAGCTCCAGTTCAAGCACTACACGGTTGCCGAGGCGAAGCTGCCGGCCGACGCGCTCGTCCACGTGACGGATGTGTCCCTCTCCGATGTCGCGATCTGCTGCGACCTCGAGCGTCACGTCTTCTACGCGGCGCACACCGATCCCGGCGTCGTCGAGGCGCTGCGCCAGACGCACTGGTACGAGCTCGCCGAGTGGTCGACGAGCGGCCAGGGCCTGCCCTAGCGCGCCGGCGATCGTCGCGTTGTCGAGGGATAGGCTCTTCGTCATGGCGCTCTTCGTCATACCCTTCAAGCTCGACGGGAAGACCCGGCTCCGCGATCCCGAGCTTGCCTGGGCGATGTTCCGCGACGTGCGGGCGGCGTGCGAGCAGGTCGGCGAGGTTCGGATCTGCGACGCGCCCGGCGGGCAAGGTCCAGCGGTTGCCGCAGCCCTTGCGGCAATCGAAGGTCCCGTTGCCGTCGTGAACGCAGACGTTCCCTGCGTGACGCCGTACGAGCTCGAGGAACTGGTCGCCGCGGCGCCGGCGCTCGTCGCAGCTCGCGACGGGACGACCAACGCGCTCTCGCTCGAAGACGCGCGAGAGTTCCGCCCGCTCTACGGCCCGGGAAGTGCGACGCGCTTCGGCCTGAAGCAGCTCGACCTAGCGGGGTTGCGCGAGGACGTCGACACCTGGGACGACCTGACTCGCCTCGCCCCGCACGTCGGGCCGAACACGCGCAGCGCGTTGCAGGTTCGTGCATGAACGTCGCTGTCTTCAGCGGCGGTTTCGGCGGGGCGAAGTTTGTCAGTGCGCTGGTCGAGACGCTCGGCGGCGAGAACGTGACGGCGATCGTGAACGTCGGCGACGACTTGGATGTCCTCGGCCAGCGCGTGTGTCCCGATCTCGACAGCGTCCTGTACGCACTCGCCGGTCTCGCCGACGAGGAGCGTGGCTGGGGCCGCGCCGACGAGACCTGGCACGCACTCGAGACGGTGTCGCGGATCGGCGGGGATGACTGGTTCAAGCTCGGTGACCGCGATCTCGGCCTGCATCTCGTGCGCACGCAGGCGTTGCGCGCAGGTGAGCCGCTGTCGTCGTTCACTGCCCGCGCGGCTCACGCACTCGGCGTCTCTGCGACGCTGCTTCCCGCCACCGACGACGAGCTGCGTACGTTCGTCGTCACGCCTGCCGGGACCTTCTCGTTCCAGGAGTGGTTCGTCGCGCGCGGTCACCGGGACGAGGTGGACGACGTCGACGTGTGCGGCCACGCGCGAGCTGCGCCGGGCGTGCTCGAGGCGCTGGCGACGGCCGACCTGCTGCTGATCGGCCCGAGCAACCCGTACGTGAGCGTCGGGCCGATCCTCGCCGTCGCAGAGATCCGCACCGCGCTCCAGGCGCGGCGCGTGCCATGCGTCGGCGTCAGTCCGCTCGTCGGCGGCCGAGCGATCAAAGGGCCCGCGGACCGGATGCTCTCACGGCTTGCCGGCGGCACGACACCGGCGCATGTCGCTTCGTTCTACTCGGGTTTGATCGATGCGCTCGTCGTCGACGAGAGCGACGACCTCGCCGGGCTCGACGTCCAGCCGATCGTCACGCGCACCTTGATGATCGACCCTGAGTCGCGGCGGCGAGTGGCCGAGGCGGCGTTGTCGGTGCCCGTATGAAGGTCGCGATCCTGGGAGGCACCGGGAAGTTCGGGCGTGCTCTCGCGACGCGCCTCGCGGAGGCCGGCGACGACGTCGTGATCGGGTCGCGCGACGCCGAGCGCGCGCGCGAGATCGCAGAGAAGCTCGGCGTCCGCGGTGCGCGCAACGACGAAGTGGGGGACGTGGATCTCGTGGTGCTTGCCGTAGAGGCGGGCTCCGCCTTGGCGACGCTGCGCAGCCTGACGCTGACAGCGCCGCTCCTCTCGGTCGCCGCCGAGGTCGAGTTCGACGCCGGAACGGCGCGTCCGCCCGGGCACATGCCGTCGCTTGCGGAGCGGATTGCTGAGATCGTCGAGGTGAAGGTCGCCGCGGGACTTCACTCACTCGCGGCGGTGAAGCTCGCGGCCAGTCGCCCCGACCAGGATACGTTCGTCTGCGGCGACGACGAAGAGACGAAGCAGCTCGCTCTCGAGCTCGCCTCCAAGGTCGTCGCGGGGCGAGCGATCGACGCAGGCTCGCTCGCCGCAGCGCGCGCGCTGGAGGCGATGACCGCCGTCCTGCTCAACGTGAACCGTGGCTACAAGACGCACGCCGGCCTGCGCGTCACCGGCCTCCCGTGACCGTCACCATCGCGCCGCTCGCCGGCTTCCCCGAGGTCGAGCCTGGCACGGACCTGGCCGAGCTGGTGGCTCAGAACCACGCGCTGGAGGACGGGGACGTCGTGGTCCTGGCCCACAAGGTGGTGTCGAAGGCCGAGGCGCGCGTCGTCCGGCTGGACGAGATCGAACCCTCGGCACACGCGCGCGAGCTTGCGGGATCCGACGGCGACGCGCGCCACATCGAGGCTGTTCTCCGCGAGTCGGTACGGATCGTGCGTGTTCGCGGTCCGCTCATCATTGCCGAGACGCGGCACGGCTTCGTGTGCGCATCCGCCGGCGTCGATGCCTCGAACGCGCCGGAGGCGGGCACGCTCGTACTGCTCCCACTGGACCCGGACGCCTCCGCGCGCGCGATCCGCGAGCGCCTGCGCGAATCGACCGGCCGCACCGTTGCCGTCATCGTGAGCGACTCGTTCGGACGCCCTTGGCGGCAGGGCACCACCGACGTCGCCGTCGGCATCGCGGGCCTCGCGCCGCTCCTGGATCTGCGCGGCAAACGCGATGCGGCCGGCTACGAACTTCGCTCGACGGAGATCGCGGTCGCCGACGAGATCGCCGGGGCGGCGGAGCTGGTGATGGGGAAGACGAGCGGCCTGCCGGGCGCAGTCGTTCGCGGGCT
>JALYLO010000209.1 GCA_030774175.1 Actinomycetota bacterium | reverse complement strand
GCTCGGAGCACACGGCGTCGGCATCTTCTGCGTCGACCACTCCGAGTGCGACGTCACGCACAACACCGTCGTGGGCACCCGCATCGACCCCTCGGGCGACACGACGCGCGCCGGGGTGGGGATCGAGGCGCACTTCTTCGCGCGCGCGACGCTCGGGCACAACACCGTCGTCGGGAGCCCCGGCGGAATCAAGGCGTTCGACCAGTCGACGATCACGCGATGAGCTCGCCCGAGTTCCAGCTCGTCGCGCGCACCGGCCACCCGACGTTCCTCGACCTCCCGTGGGCCGAGCCGCTCGAGGAGTGGGTTTCCGACCACCTGGTGACCCTGATCCGCGGCATCAGCCGCCATGTCGTGCGGTTCGTCGAGTACGACGGTGCGCTCTACGCGCTCAAGGAGCTGCCCGAACGGCCCGCGCGCCGCGAGTGGACCCTGCTGCGCCGCCTGGAGGGCCAGGGCCTGCCGGTCGTCGAGGCCGTCGGCATCGTCACGGCCCGCCGCGGCGACCTCGACGCGGTTCTGATCACGCGGCACCTCGAGTACTCGCTGCCCTACCGTGCGCTCTTCTCAGGCGCCGCGATCCCCGACCTGCGGACGCATCTGCTGAACGGGCTCGTCGAGCTCCTGACCCGGCTGCACCTGCGCGGCTTCTTCTGGGGCGACTGCTCGCTCTCGAACACGCTGTTCCGCCGCGACGCCGGCGCGCTCACGGCCTACCTCGTCGACGCCGAGACCGGCGAGCTGCACGGCTCGCTCTCCGACGGCCAGCGCGAGTACGACCTCGACATCGCCCAGACGAACGTGATCGGCGAGCTGCTCGACGTGGACGCGGAGGTGGGCCTCCCGGCCGATCTCGACCCCGACGAGACGGGCGCCGAGATCGTTCGTCGCTACCGGGGGCTCTGGTCGGAGTTGACGCGCGAGGAGGTGTTCGCACCCGACGAGCGGTTCAAAATGGACGAGCGCCTGCAACGGCTGAACGACCTCGGGTTCGACGTCGAGGAGATCCAGCTGGACGCGACGCCCGCGGGCTACCGGCTCCGCCTCGACCCGCACGTCGTCGAGCCGGGCCACCATCGCCACCGGCTCCTGCGCCTCACCGGCCTCGACGCCCAGGAGAACCAGGCACGCCGGATGCTGAACGACCTCGCCCGCTACCGCGAGGCGCTGGAGCGCGAGCAGAAGCGCACCCTGCCCGAGTCGGTGGTCGCCTCGAAATGGCGCTACGAGGTGTTCGAGCCGACGGTCGCGGCCGTGCCCGACGAGCTCTGGGAACGCCTGCCGGCGGCCGAGATCTTCCACCAGGTGCTCGAGCACCGGTGGTTCCTGTCGGAGAACGCCAAGAAGGACATCGGCATCGAGGAGGCCGTTCGCTCGTACGTCAGCTCGGAGCTGCCGACGCGCCGGCCGGAGCGCGTCGTCCTGGCGCCGCCCGCGGCGGACGACGACGAAATGAACGACGACCCCGGCGACGATCCGTAAGGTCAGCCGATCGACGTCTACCGCACCCCGGACGAGCGCTTCACGGATCTGCCGGACTTTCCGTTCGCGCCGAACTACGTCGAGCAGGACGGCCTGCGGATGCACTACCTCGACGAGGGCGAGGGCGAACCGGTGCTGCTCCTGCACGGGGAGCCGACCTGGTCGTTTCTCTATCGCAAGCTGATCCCGCCCCTGACGCGCGCGGCGCGCTGCGTCGCGCCGGACTACTTCGGCTTCGGCCGCTCCGACAAGCCCACCGAACGCAACTGGTACTCGTACGACCGCCACAGCGAGTCGCTCGCGCGGTTCGCCCGCGAGCTCGATCTGAAGGATCTGACGGTCGTCGTGCAGGATTGGGGCGGCCCGCTCGGCTTCCGCCTCGCCGTCGAGAGTCCCGAGCGTGTCAAGCGCCTGGTCGTGCTGAACACCGGCATCGGCGCGCGGGCGCCGAACGAGCAGTGGCTGCGCTTCCAGGCGTTCATGCGCCGGGTGGACACCGACATCGTCCCCGGTCAGCTGGTGCGCCTGTCGCTCGTGCAGCCGACCACCGACGCGGTGATCGCGGGCTACGACGCGCCCTTCCCGGTGCCCGAGTCGCGGATCGGCGTGGTGCAGTTCCCCGAGCAGGTTGCGACGGGCGCCGACCATCCGTCGGCGACGGCGATGCTCGCGGTGCGCGAGCAGCTGCGCACGTTCGACCGGCCCGCGCTCGTGCTCTTCAGCGACGGCGACCCGATCTTCTCGCGGCGCGCGGCCGAGGTGATGGCCGAGCTCCTGCCGCGTGCCGAGCTCGACCCGCCTGTCGCGGGCGCGGGCCACTTCCTGCAGGAGGACCGAGGCGGCTGGATCGGCGAGCGGATCGCCGACTGGATCTCTGCCTAAACCAGAAGTGCAGGCTCGTCGATCGTGAGCGTCAGCGCGTCCGCGTCGACCGTCGCTTCGACCCCGAGCGGAAGCGTCGCGAGGCTCGCACCATGCCCCAGCGGCAGCCCGTACAGCACCGGGACGCCGAGCCCACCGAGTCGGTCTTCGAGCACGTTCTCCAGCGTCTTCGATCGCG
>JALYLO010000208.1 GCA_030774175.1 Actinomycetota bacterium | reverse complement strand
ATTGCAGGCCCGGGCGGCATCGCGATCCGGCTCGTCAACCTGCCGGACGGTTCACACAACGACCCCTTCGCCCGCTCCTACATCGTCGCTCGGCTGGCACCCAGGGCGAGCATCCGTCGCCGTGTCGAGATCAGCAACAGCACCCGTTCGACCGCGGACGTCGCGGTGTATCCGGCCGCCGCCGGCCTCCGTCGGGGCAGGTTCGGGTGGGCTCCCGGCCGCAGCCAAAACGAACTCTCCAGCTGGACATCGGTGAGTCGAAACCTACTGCGCCTGGCGCCGGGCACCCACGCAGTCGAGACGGTGACGATCAACGTGCCCGGAGAGGCCTCGTCCGGCGAGCGCTACGCCGTCATCTGGGCCGCGGTATCCGCACCGGCACCCCCCACGGGCGGCGTGACGGTCGTGAACCGAGTCGGCCTCCGGATCTACCTCTCGATCGGGCCTGCCGGCGCACGTGCGCCGAACTTCGCAATCGGCTCGCTAACCGCGAAGCGCTCGGCGACCGGGCAGCCGCTCGTTGTCGCGAAGATCCACAACAACGGCCGGCGCACGCTCGACATCAGCGGCACCCTGACACTCTCCAAGGGCCCAGGCGGACTTCGCGCCGGACCGTTCCCAGTCAAACTGGGAGCAGCCCTCGCGCCCGACGGCTCGGAGCCGGCGACTGTGCAGCTGGACAGACGACTTCCCCGCGGCCCCTGGCGAGCCCACATGCAGCTCAGGAGCGGACCAATCCAACGAGCAGCCGTCGCAACGATCAGATTCCCCCGCCTCGCCGGCGCCGCGAAACCACATTCCCGCCACCTGATCCTCGTCGGCATCATCCTCCTCGGCCTGCTGGCTGCCGCCGCTCTTGCGCTTCTTCTCGCCCGGCGCAGTGCGCGACGAGACCGCGGCGACTTTTGGCCGGCGGCGACGTAGGCCGCCTCGCCGATGGTCGCGCGGTCGTGCTTCCTGCGATTCTTCTCGCCATAGGCGACGCAGGGGATTCGAGGCGCAGCCGGCGCATTCTTCGCTTGATCGCGCTCGAGCGGTTCGTCCGCGGCGTGTTGCTGCTCGCCGCCGGTGCCTATCTGGTCACCCACCTCGGCAGCGACTTGGGCCGACTCGCCGATCGCGCAATGCGGGCGCTCGAGCTCGACCCGCGCCGCCCGTTCCTGCACCGGATCATCGGCAAGCTCCACCGCCTTCACGCGGGCACGGTGCTCGTCACGGGGCTCGCAGCGCTCGGCTACGGGCTGCTCGAGGTCGTCGAGGGGGTCGGGCTCTGGCTCGACCGGCTCTGGGCCGAATACCTGACCGTTATCGCCACCTCGCTGCTCATCCCGCTCGAGCTCTATGAGCTGGCCCGAAAGCCGAGCCTCCTCAAGGCAGGTGGCATCGCGGTCAACCTGGCCATCGTCGCCTACCTCGGCTGGAATCTGCGTAAGCGAATCCAGGGCCAAGATCACCCTTCTGGATGATGCGCGGGTGTGGCCCTGGCGGGCAGGATGCGTTTGCCGGCTCCCCCCTGTAACCGGCGACTGACTGCGGCGAGCCCGCCCCTCCCCCGGGCGGGTCTCGCACATTAAGGGGCCTTTTTAGGAGTGTGTCGAGGTCGCCACGAAGGCCGCGACGTCCTGGATCTGCTTTGGGCTGAGGGTCGTCTTGAACGACGGCATGGGGCCGCCACCGACCTCCACCTGGTGCGCGACGCGAGCGGCGCTCGGCTTCAGCTGGTCGAGGTTGGGGCCGACGTTGCCGCTCGAGCCCGCGGCCTTCAGCGTATGGCAGCCGCCGCAGCCGGCCGAGGCGAAGACCTGCTTGCCTGCCGCCGCGTTCCCACCCGCCGGGGGCGTGGACGTGGTCGGCGTCGACGTCGTCTGGCCGGGCAGTGAGCTCGACTGTGTATCGGTGCGCGCCGGGTTGGCGGCGTTCGCCTCGGGCTCCTTCTTCTCGACGCCGAGGACGAGCACCGCGGAGATCATCGCGACGAAGAAGAGGACGCTGAGCGCGACGAACCAGCCGACGTTCTTCCCCGGGAAGTTCGGGCTCCGAGCCGGCAGCACGAACGAGGACACCAGTGCGAAGACGATGAACGAGACGCCGACGACGGCGAGGCCGATCTTGTTGCCGGTCGCGAGGCCGGCGACGACGAGCGCGGTCGAGAGCATCGCGGCCGGAACTTACCGGATTCGAGCCTGAGCTAGGAGACTGCGGCGTCGCCGGGGCCCGCCTCTGCGACGCCGGTTTCGGGCGGGCCGACCGAGGCCGGCCGCGCGGGGCGCAGGTAGAGCAGCTCGTAGGCCGAGGCTGCGATCACCGCGCCGGAGAACGGGCCGATGTACCAGACCCAAAAATGCGCCCAGTGCGCGCCGACGAGTTGCGGCCCGAAGGCGCGAGCCGGATTCATCGCCCCGCCGGTGAGCACGCCTCCCATCAGGACGTCGAGGGTGATCGTGAAGCCGATCGCGAGCCCCGCGATCTGCTTGAACGCACCGCGGGGGTCGACGGCGGTTGCGAAGACCACGAAGACGAGGAAGAAGGTCAGGACGGCTTCGACCACCACCGCCGCGCCCGAGCCGATGCCCCCGCCGAGTGCGGGGACGCCAAGGTGCGCCTGCGACTCGATCGGGCCGGGCAGCACCCACTTGAGGAGCAGAGCGGCTAGAGCTGCCGCCGAGAACTGCACGATCCAGTACCAGACGGCGAGCATCGGGGCGATCCGCTTCGTCACGAGGAAGCCGAGCGTGACCGACGGGTTGAAGTGCCCGCCCGAGATGAAGCCGAGCGCCGACACCATCACGGCGATCACGAGCCCGTTCGCGAGCGCGATGTCCGTGAGCGTGCGTGCGAACGCGACGCAGCCCGCCCCCACGAAGATCAGCGCGAAGGTTCCGACGAACTCGGCCGCGCCGCGGCGCAGGTAGTCGAACTCCGGCACGGATCAGAGACTAGGACCCGCGTCGGACGGCGCTGGTGCAGCATGCTCGCCCTCGAGCCGCTTCACGCAGGCGAGTCTACGGCCGCCGCTCGCAGCGCCGACCGCTCGGCAAGCGCGGTCGTCACGATCGTCAGGACCGCGACGGTCTGCAGTGCGAGGACGACCGTCAGCACGGAGTGTGTGTCGTACCGCGCCAGGGCGAAGCCCGCTGCAACGAGCCCGATCGGCGCGCCGATGCACTGGAAGACGCCGAATGCGGCGATGCCCTGCGTGCGCAGGTGGCGCGGGATCCTGAGCATCACGAGCGCCTGGATCGGTGCGTTGACGAGCGACATGAAGAAGCCCGCGCATGCCATGCCGGCGAACGGCACCTCCCAGGGCGCGGAAAAGGCGAGCGTCCACAACGAGAGCATCTGGAACATGAAGGCCACCGCTCCCAGCGTCAGCGGCTCCACGCGTCGCACGATGCGCATCGAGGCTAACGCGCCGACCAGCGCCCCGCCGCCGAGCGCGCCGAACAGCCAGCCGAGGATCCGTGGGTTCGCGTGGTACTGCGTCACCACGAGCACCGGCAGGGAGGCGAACAGGAGCTGGAAGCAAACGTCGCCGAGCGTGAACGCCGGCGTCCATACGCGCAGGAGCTTGTCGCGCATGACGAAGCGCACGCCGGCGAGAACGCCACCCGCCTCTTCAGGCGCCGGCACTTCCGGTGGATGGATGAACGCGGCGACGAGCGCGAACGAGACGACATAGGTCGCCGCGTCGATGTAGAGGATCTGCGCGGCGCCGACAACTGCGATCAACACGCCGGCCGCCGGGGGACCGAGGAAGATCGTCAGACGGTTCGCAGCCTGGAAGAACGCGGTGGCGTAGGCGACGTCGCCCTGTTCCTCGCCGACCAGCTCCGGCACGACGGCCCGCTGCACGGCGAAGTACGGCGCGATGAAGACTCCCGTTGCCGCGACGAGAGCGAGGAGCGCGGGAAAGGGCAGGAGGCCCGCGGCGTGCAAGATTGGGATCGCGGCGAGCAGCGGCGCCCGCGCGATGTCGCAGACGAGCATCGTTCGCCGCGTGCCGACGCGAGAGGCAATCGCACCGCCCCAGAAGCCGAGCACGCCGATTGGCAGTACCTCGGCGATGATCACCCACGTCATCTGCTGCGGCGAGCCGGTCGTGCGCAGGACGAACCACGGCAGCGCGAGCCAGGTCATCTGCGTGCCGAGCGAGGAGATCACCTCGGCGGCGAGGAGCGCCGAGACGCGCCTGTCGCGCAGGAGGCTCACGACTCGGCGGCCGCGCCGAACGAGACCACGATCGTCCGCGCACCGCGGCGGTCACGATCGCGGAAGTCGTCGAGCAGCTGCTCGAATCGCTCGCCGAGCTCTTCGAGCTCCGCCGGGGTAAGCTCGAGCGTCGCGGACGAGGTCTGAGCCGCCCGGCGCCACCGCGGCGGCAACTCGTGCTCGCGGCGGAGGGCGTCGCGCAGCCGCTGCTGGTGCCGCCCGACGAGCTCGTCCCGGAGGACGGTCGCCTCGAGCCCGTCCGAGGAGAACTCGATCCGCTTCGCCGCCGCGCGCCATGGCCGCTCCCGCCCGACGCCGCCCTCGGCCTCAGCGACGAAGCCCCACTTCGCGAGCGAGCGCAGGTGGTAGCTGCAGGATGAAGGGCTGTCACCGACGGCGGCGGCGCACTCCGTCGCCGTCGCCTGGCCGGCCGAATGCAGATGGTCGAGCAGCGCGAGCCGGAGCGGATGCGCCAGGGCTCGCATAGCGCGTGGGTCGTCCAGTGTGAGCGAGTTGTCGAAAGAGATCTTTCGAAACTACTCTTTCGAGAGCCAGCCGTCAAGCACCTGCTGCTCCTTCTCGCGCGCGAGCCCGGCAGGCGGGTCGAGCGGGGCCTCGCCGCCCTGCACCCACTCGAGCGTGTCGCGCACGGTCTCCTCGAGCGGGCGGTGGCGCAGCCCGGCCGCGGTCGCACGCTCGGCCGG
>JALYLO010000207.1 GCA_030774175.1 Actinomycetota bacterium | reverse complement strand
GGCCCGCACCGACCGGCCGCGGCTCGACGCGCGCGACGTCGAGACCCCTCGCGGCCAGCCACGGCGCCTCGCCTTCTCGCGCGGGCCGCTGCCCGCGGGGCTCGAGCTCGAGCTGCGGACGGGACCGCTCGCCCAGGAGCTGCGAGCGCTCGCCGCCGAGGGGGTGCAGTCGCTCCTGCTCGAGGGCGGCCCGACCCTCGCCGGAGCGTTCTTCGAGGCGGACCTCGTCGACAAGGTGCTCCTCTTCGTGGCGCCCAAGCTGTCGGGGGCAGGCCCGGGCCCCGTCGCTGCGCTACCCTCCGTCCGCACGCTGTCGCGCCTGAGCGCCTCGGGGATCGGCGAGGACGTGCTTCTCGAAGCGTATGTCCACGAGCCCTGACACCCAGCGCGACGACGACCAGCTCGTCACGCATCTCAGCCATTGGCTGACCGGCCAGCTCGGCAACGACGAGCTGCGCCGCAAGGTCGAGCAGATCGGGACGGACGAGCTCGCACCCGCCGGGCGGCAGGCCGTGAACGAGCTCCTGACGGAGCTCGCAACCGCCGTTCCCGGCGAGCGCGGGCAGCTCGAGGTGCTCGTCCGCGAGACGGTCGAGACGCTCGTCTACGGTGATTAGAGACTCCTCGATGTTCACGGGATTGATTCGCGAGGTGGGGACCGTCAGCCGCATCGCCGGCGGCGTCGACGGCGTGCAGCTCGAGGTCGACGCGCCGGAGACGTCGGGCGCGGCCGCCCTCGGCGACTCGATCGCCGTCGACGGCGTCTGCCTGACCGTCGTTGCCACCGCCGGCGGCCGGCTCGCGTTCGACGTCGTGCCCGAGACGATCGAGTGCACCGCGCTCGTAACTCTCGAGGCGGGGTCGAGGGTCAATCTCGAGCCGGCGCTTCGGGCGGGCGAGCCGCTCGGCGGCCACTACGTCCAGGGCCACGTCGACGGCGTCGCGTCGATTCGGAGCGTCGAGGCCGAGGGCGTGGGACGGCGGCTCTGGGTCGACACGGAGCCCGCCCTCTGCCGCTACGTCGTCGCCAAGGGGTCGGTCGCAGTGCAGGGCACGAGCCTGACGGTCGCGGGCCTCGACGACGCGGGGTTCGCCGTGGCGCTGATTCCGCACACGCTCGAAGCGACGACGCTCGGTGACCTGGAGCCCGGCGACCGCGTGAACGTCGAGGTCGACGTGCTTGCCAAGTACGTCGAGAAGCTCCTCCCTCGGTAGCCTCCACGCTGGGTAGCCTTGGAACCATGGTCGTAACGACGCCATTCGCCACCGTCGAGGAGGCGATCGAGGAGATCCGCGAAGGCCGCATGATCGTGGTCGTCGACGACGAGGATCGCGAAAACGAGGGCGACCTGACGATTGCGGCGCAGTTCGCGACGCCCGATGCGATCAACTTCATGGCGACGCACGCGCGCGGCCTCATCTGCCTCTGCCTCACTGAGGAGCGCGCCGACCGGCTGGGCCTGCGCCCGATGACCGACCACAACGAGGCGCCGCTCGGCACCGCCTTCACCGTCTCGGTCGAGGCGCGGGAAGGCGTGACGACCGGCATCTCGGCCGCCGACCGAAGCCGCACGATCCAGGTCGCGATCGATCCCGACTCGACGCCGCACCACCTTGTCCAGCCGGGGCACGTGTTCCCGCTGCGCGCGAAGCCGGGCGGGGTGCTGGAGCGGATCGGGCAGACGGAGGCGGCGGTCGACCTCGCGCGCCTCGCCGGCCTGAACGCTTCGGGAGTCGTCTGCGAGATCATGAACGACGACGGGACGATGGCCCGTGTCTCCGACCTGACCGGCTACTGCGAGCGCCACGGGCTGAAGATGATCACGGTCGCCGACCTCGTCGAGTACCGGCGCCGCCACGAGAAGCTCGTGGAGCGTGGTGCCGCGGTGCGGCTGCCGACCGAGTTCGGCGAGTTCACCGTCGTCGCTTTCCGCGAGAAGCTGAACGGGAAGACGCACATCGCGCTCGTGAAGGGCGACGTCGACGGCGCCGAAAACGTGCTCGTGCGCGTCCACTCCGAGTGCCTCACCGGCGACGTCTTTCACTCGCTCCGTTGCGACTGCGGCGAGCAGCTCGAGCAGGCGCTCGCGCAGATCGAGTCGGAGGGGCGCGGCGTCCTCCTCTACATGGCACAGGAAGGACGTGGGATCGGCCTCCTGAACAAGCTGCGGGCCTACGAGCTCCAGGAGCAGGGGCTGGACACCGTCGAGGCAAACCTCGAGCTCGGCTTTCCCGCCGACGCGCGCGACTACGGAATCGGCAACCAGATCCTCGCCGACCTCGGCCTCTCGACGCTGCGCATCCTGACGAACAATCCGAAGAAGCTGACCGGCATCGACGGCTTCGGACTGACCGTCACCCAACAGGTCCCGATCGAGGTGCGGCCTGGGAGCGAAAACGAACGGTACCTCGCGACGAAGCGGGATAAGCTCGGGCACCGCCTGCACCACCAGGATCTGAAGAACCTCGATTACGAACCGGAGGCCGAGTGAGCGAGATCGACGACGACCAGCAGCCGCCCGTCACGACGCACCCTGTCGTGCCGGCGCCGGACGCACAGGTGACCCCGGAGCCCGAGGCCGAGCCCGAGCCCGAGGCCGAGGTCGAGCCCGAGCCCGAGCCCGAGGTCGAAGTCGAGCCCGAGCCCGAGGCCGAAGCCGAGCCCGAGCCCGAGGCCGAGGTCGAAGCAGAGGCCGAGGTCGAAGCCG
>JALYLO010000206.1 GCA_030774175.1 Actinomycetota bacterium | reverse complement strand
CGCGCCCCGCGGCGACGAGAAGCCCACCCGGGGTTGAAGCCCTGATTCTTTGCGGCGCGACCGAGACTGGCCGCTCGACCGACAACCGGACTCGAACCGCGCATTCCGATTCGATCCGAGAGTTCGGGGACACAACTCGACGTGGGCCTACGCCGACTCGGTCACGTTGCTGATGAAGCCTCTGTAGACGCTGAGCAGCGCATCCTTCTGGCTCGCGGTGAGCCGGGAATCTGCGTTGATCGCTGCTTCCGCGTCGACGGATTCACCGGGTGTCTTGTCGGCGAGCAGCCCTGCCTGCCCGAGCATCGTCTCCGCGGAAAGGTTGAACGCGTCCGCGAGCGACTTCAGCACCTTGATCGAGGGCGCGTGCCGGCCGCGCTCGAGCTGGCTCAGGTAGGCATTCGAGATGTCCGTCAACGCGGCAAGCTCGCGAAGCGAGAGCTTCGCGAGCTTGCGTTGCGTGTGGATGAACTGCCCGAACGCCGCGACCTGCTGCTTCCAGGGGTCTTCGGTCATCGTCCGGAAGCTACGACGTCTTGGTCGGCGACTTGGTCTCGATGACGGGGGCCGAGGCGGCGAGCAGGCTCTCGGCGAACTCGCGCTGCGCCTGCAGAAGCTGCTCGGCGAACTCGAAGCTCGTCTTGACGATCTCCTGCGGCGTCGGCAGCTCGTCGGTGAAGGGGAGCGCCGGCGTCTCCGGCACCGTCTTCTCGACGGCGGTCGCCCAGGTGCGGACGGCCTCGACGACGGCCTGCTGCGTCTGGCGGATCGACTTGAGCGTCTGCTCCTGCGCGGTCTGCGCCAACTTGCTCGGACTGGCGGTGGTGGGCATTGGAACTCCTTCTTGTTGGGGAAGCGTTGTGCTGCGTACTATAGCACGCATATGCGCAGTACGTCAACCTACGCGTCTGCTCCCATACATCGGCTCCCAGCACGAGTCCGGTCGTCCACGCGGTCGAGCGCTCGAGCGACGGGCTCGAGAAGAAGTCCGCGAGCACTCGCGGCGCTGCGCCGCCGCAGGCGCTTCACGACGTTCAGAGGCAAGCCAGCCGCGCCGCTCGAGCTCGGCCTCGATCGCTTGGATGCGCGCCGGGCCCTCCGGATGCTCTCCGGTCTCGTGCTCAAGGCACGCGGGGTGCGAGAAGTAGAGGCGCGGCCCCACGACGAGGGTCTGCCGTTCACGCGCCGTCCGGCATGCAGCGGGGAGCCGCGGAGCACGACGCCCCGCTTCGCCGTGCTACGCGCCGTGGGCGCCGTTCGCCGCGTTGCGGATCACGGCGGCCTGTCCCTGTCCCCCGCCCACGCACAGCGTGGCGACGCCGCGATGTAGGCCCTCGCGCTTCATCTCGTGCAGCAGCGTGACCAGGATGCGCCCGCCGCTGGCCCCGATCGGGTGGCCGAGCGCGATCGCACCGCCGTGGGGATTCACGCGGTCCTCCGGTATGCCGAGCTCCCTGCGGACGGCGAGCGACTGCGCCGCGAAGGCCTCGTTGAGCTCGAAGAGATCGACGTCCTCGACGCCCAGGCCGACCTTCTCGAGCGCCTTGCGCGTCGCCGGGATGGGGCCTGTCCCCATGACGCGGGGCTCGACTCCGACCGATGCGTAGCTCTCGACGACTCCGAGCGGCTCGATGCCGCGCTCCTCGGCCATGCGCTGCGACATCACCACGATGGCCGACGCGCCGTCGTTGACCCCGGTGGCGTTGCCGGCGGTGACGGTTCCCCCATCCCTGCGGAACGCCGCGCGCAACCTGGCCAGCGCCTCCCCGGTCGTGCCGGGGCGCGGGTGCTCGTCGTTGTCCACCAGCAGCGGTTCGCCCTTCATCTGGGGTACCTCGATCGGGACGATCTCCTCCTTGAAGATCCCCTGCGCGATGGCGCGCTCGGCCTTCTGCTGGCTCCTGGCCGCGAAGTCGTCCTGCTCCTCGCGCGTGATGCCGTAGTCCTCGGCGACGTTCTCGGCGGTGATTCCCATGGGGACGTGCTCGAAGGCGTCCAGGAGCCCGTCATGCATCATCGAGTCGATCATCTGCGTGTCGCCCATGCGCGCGCCAAAGCGACCGCTGGGCACGAGGTAGGGCGCCCGCGTCATGTTCTCCATGCCGCCGGCCACGATGACGTCCGCGTCGCCCGCCCGGATGATCTGCGCCGCCAGCGTGACGGACTTCAGGCCGGAGCCGCAGAGCATATTGATGGTAGTCGCGGGCACCTCGACCGGCAGCCCGGCTCCGATCGCGGCCTGGCGCGCGGGGTTCTGTCCCAGCCCGGCCTGTAGGACGCAGCCGAGCACGACCTCGTCGACCTCCTCGCCGGCGATCTTGGCCCGCTCGAGCGCGGCGCGCACAGCGTGCGCGCCGAGCTCCGTGGCCGCGACGTCCTTGAACTGCCCGCCGAAGCTGCCCACCGCTGTCCGCACCGCGCTGACGATCACAGCATCTTCCATCACAGCCTCCTCGGATGGGTGTGTAAGACTTGATCCGTGTCCGTGTCCCTCTGACCGAGCATACGCATCCGGTTGCGGCGTTCCGCGACGGCGGCTTCGGTGACGCTCTCGCCCGCGAGCGGGGCTCCGCCTCGGTCGAGAGCGCATACGAGCGCCAGTGATACTGTCACCAGGCCGCCGGCGCAGGCTCGACGTCGCGCCGCTCGGCGATGTACAGCGCCGGCAGGAACCGCGCGAGATAGAGCCACTCCGCGTGCGAGTGCTTGATCAGGCCGAGCCCGGTCTCGTCGGGCACGTTCGGCTCGTCGAGGCCCCAGCCGAGCCAAAAGTTGCTGCGCAGCACGAGGCCGAAGGCCGTGTCGCGTCCGATGTGGACGAGCCGGCCGCCGAGCGGCCGCCCCTCGTCGTCGCGAGGCGGGTCGGCGCCGAAACCGATGTTCGCGGTCACGGCTGCGCTGACGTCGCCGCGGCTCCGGGCGGCCACCAGTTCGTCGCCGAAGATCTCTGCCGGGTCGTGGAAGCGGATGCGGAGGGCGTGCACCTCGTCCCCGCCGAGCTTCTCGCCGACGACGTGGGTCGACCCGATGCCGGTGCCGTCGCCCGGCAGGTCGAGCCAGTCGGACGAGACGTGGTCGTGCGGGTGCCACCATGCGTACTCGCGCGTCATCGGGCCCCAGCCGAACCACCACTCGAACATCGCGCCGGTGCAGCCGGTCATCAGGGTACGGACGGCGACGCGGAGCTGCCCCGACTCGAGGCGCTCGATCCCCATCTCGAGCGGGAGCGGGTCGGGCGAGAGAATTCGAGCGGCCTCGGTGAATTCCATGGTCTCCTTTTCAGAGGTCGATCTGGAGGCTACGGGAGAGGAAAACGCCACCGATCGCGATCGCGGCGAAGCAGCCGAGCTCGACGATCTCGGCGTCGTCGAAGACGGTGTGGAGCTCGGCGTAGACGTCGTCAAACGAGGTCGGGTCGCGCTCGAGCACGAGCGCGCGTGCGTAGCGAACGGCCGCGCGGACGCGCGGGTCGGAGGGCGAGAAGTCGGGTAGCGCGCAGGCCTTCGCCTCGCCCTCGTCGAGACCTTGCTCGAGTGCGACGACCGAGAGCTGGTCGGCGCAGAACGTGCAGCCGAGCAGCTGCGAGATCGCGATCCGCATCAGCTCCTTCGTCGTGTGCTCGACACGGCCGCCGCGGTGGGTCGCGTCCCAGTACGCGGCGTACGCCTTCGCCATCTCAGGGTTGTGCGCCAGAGTCAGGTACCACGCGGGCTTTGGCGTCGAGAGTCGCGCTGCCCGCTCGAGGACCGCCTCGAGCCCAGGATCGTCGACGAGCTCGCGCGGGACCTGCGCGAGCCTCATCGCACCGCCGGCGCGGGCAGCGCCAGCATCTCCTCGACCTCGGTGCTCGACGCTACCTCGCGCTCGAGCGACCGGGCAACTGCGGCGAGGCGCTCGACGAGTTCGGCGTTGGATGTAGCCGGGACGCCGCGGCGGAGCATCAGTGTGTCCTCCATGCCGGTGCGCGCGTTGCCGCCCATCGCGAGCCCGATCGCAGTCAGCGAAAGATTGCCGCGCCCGATTCCGATCGCCTGCCAGACTGAGCCCTTCGGGAGCCGGCCGACGAGGTCGACGAGCGCCGCCGGCGTCGCCGGCATCCCACCGCGGACGCCCATCACGATCGAGAACGAGAGCGGCTCCGTAACGTGTCCCTCCTCGACGAGTTGGAGGCAGACATCGAGATGACCGGAGTCGTAGATCTCGAGCTCTGGCTTGATCCCGAGCTCCTGCATGCGTGCCGCGAGCCGCCGCACGCCGGCGGGCGGATTGCGGAACTCGCCCGTCCCAAAGCTCATCGAGCACGGGTTCAACGACGCCATCCGCGGTCGCGCCTCGACCAGCTTTTCGCGTTCCTCGAACGGCACCTCGAGCCCGACACCGGTCGAGAGCTGGACCAGCGCGGGGCAGGTTTCCTCGATCTGCGCGACGACGCGCTTCGCGATCTCGACATCGGCTGTCGGCCGTCCGTCCCCGTCGCGGATGTGGATGTGGACGACGGCGGCCCCCGCCTCGTACGCGCCGCGCGCAGCTTCGGCGATCTCCTCGGGACTTGTGGGCAGGTGCGGGTTGTCCTCCTTGGTGGCGATTGGCCCGGTCAGGGCTGCGGTGATGACCGCCTTACTCATGTGTCTCCCTTCGCCTCACCGACGTAGAGCGCCCGCAGGCGCGGGTCGGCACGAACCTCTTCGGGCCGGCCGCTGAGCGCGACAACCCCTTTCTCCAAGACGTACGCGCGATCCGCGAGCGCCAGTCCACGCTCCACATTCTGCTCGATCAGGAGCATCGCGACGCCCTGCCGGTGCAGCTCGACCAACTTCTCGTACAGCGTCTCAACGGCGACGGGCGCCAGGCCGAGCGAGATCTCGTCGAAGATGACGAGCTCCGGCGCGGCCATCAGCGCACGCCCGATCGCGAGCATCTGTTGCTGGCCGCCGGAGAGGTTGCTGCCCGACTGTGCGCGCCGCTCCTTCAGAACGTCGAACAGGTCGTAGACGTGCGTGAGCCGCTCGCGCCGCTCCGCCGCCGACGGCGCTGTCCGTGCGCCGAGCAGCAGGTTCTCCTCGACGGAGAGGTCGGCGAAGATGCGCCGACCCTCCATGCAATGGGCAATCCCGCAGCGGACGACCGAGTGCGCGCGGCGGCCGCCGATCGACTCGCCCTTGAAGATGATCGTCCCGGACGAGGGCCGGATCATGCCGCTGACTACCCGCGCGGTCGTGGTCTTGCCGGCCCCGTTCGCGCCGAGCAGCGTCACGACTTCGCCGGGATACACCTCGAGCGTGAGATCGTGCAG
>JALYLO010000205.1 GCA_030774175.1 Actinomycetota bacterium | reverse complement strand
CGAAAGTCTGTCGTCGGATAGCGGTTGCGGCTCGGCACGAAAGACGTCCCCGCCGCCGCGGCTAGGATGCCGCCGCACGGCGCCTTGGCCGAGTGGTTAGGCAGCGGCCTGCAAAGCCGTTTACAGCGGTTCGAATCCGCTAGGCGCCTTCGAGCCCCATTCCCGGCCACGTCGCGGGTCGACAGGCGCTCGAGGGCTAGCCGTCGCGGCCGAAGAGCGAGCTCTCGAGCACGTAGAACGCGGCGAGCGCGGCGTAGAGACCGACTGCGAGCCACGCCGACGCGAGCGAGCTCAGCGTTGCCACGGTGTAGAGCGGGATGCCGGGCAGAAACGAGCGCGAGATGCCGCTGATCGTGCGCTGGTCGGCCTCGGGCGCGATCAGCCGCCGGCCGAGGGCGGCGTAGAACCACACGGCAGAGAACCCGACCGCCATTCCGAGGTTCGTCAGCCCGTAGAAGAAGGCAGCGGCTCTCGCATCGTGGTGCAGGTGCGACGCGAGAACGTGGGTGGGGAACGGGATGAACGCGATCACCATCAGGAAGAGCACGTTGAGCGCGAGGAAGGTGCGGTTGACCTTGCCGATCTGACTGAAGAGCGTGTGGTGGTTGATCCACATGATCCCGATCGTCAGAAACGAGATCGCGTAGGCCGCGTACGACGGCCAGATGTGGAGCAGCTGGTGCGTCACGCTGCCGTGGCCGTCGAGCCTGAGCTCGAGGACGAGGAGCGTCGCGGCGATCGCGAAGACGCCGTCGCTGAACGTCTCGAGGCGGGCGGTCTCCACGGCGGCATTGAACGCCGCGCGTCGGCCGGCGCTTCCCGCCCGTGGCCCTTCGAGCCATGTCCCGGGGACTGTCCCCGGGACATGGCCTGTCAGGCCAGGCAGCGCGCCCGATTAGGATCGGCGGATGAGCTTTTCCGGCTCGTTGATCCAGAACGCGATCTACATCGCGCAGGAGCCGCCCGAGTGGCCGGTCACGGCCGGCGACTGGGAACGGGCGGCGGAGGCGACGCTCGATCCCGGCGCATTCGGCTACATCGCCGGGGGCGCGGGCGCCGAGTCGACGATGCGCGCGAACCTCGACGCGTTCCAGCGCTGGCGGATCCGCCCGCGGATGCTCACCGGCAACACGGTGCGCGACATCTCGGTCGAGGTGCTCGGCATGCGGTCGCCGGCGCCCTTTTTCCTCGCCCCCGTCGGCGTGCTCTCGATCGCGCACGCGGAGGCCGAGATCGGCGTCGCGAAAGCGTCCGCGTCCTCGGGCGTGCCGATGCTCCTCTCGAGCGCCTCCACGCACTCGCTCGAGCAGGTCGCCGCGACGAATGCGCCACGCTGGTTCCAGCTCTACTGGGTGAACGATCGCGAGATCTGCGCCAGTTTCGTCAGCCGCGCCGAAGCCGCCGGCTACGGCGCGATCGTCGTCACGCTCGACACGCTCACTCTCGGCTGGCGGCCCCGGGACCTGCGGCAGGCCTACCTGCCGTTCATCAAGGGCGAAGGTTGCGGCCAGTACTTCAGCGACCCGGTCTTCCTGTCGCGACTCGACAAGACGCCCGACGAGGATCTCCTCACCGCCGCCGCGACGATGCTCGCCACGTTCCCGAACCTCGGCCTCGTGTGGGAGGACCTCGACTGGCTGCGCGCGCAGACCTCGCTGCCGATTCTGGTGAAGGGCGTGCTGACCGCCGACGACGCCGAGCTCGCGCTGGAGCACGGAGTCGACGGGCTGGTCGTCTCGAACCACGGCGGCCGGCAGGTCGACGGTGCGGTCGCCGCGCTCGATGCGCTCGTCGAGATCCGCGACGCGCAACCCGAAGCAGTCGTCCTGATGGACGGCGGCATCCGTTGCGCAGCGGACGTGCTGAAGGCGATCGCTCTCGGGGCCGACGCGGTGCTCCTCGGCCGCCCGTACGCCTACGCGCTCGCGGTCGGTGGGCAGCGCGGCGTGGAGGAGCTGATCCAGAACCTGATGGCCGAGATCGACCTGAACCTCGCGCTCGCCGGGGCGACGAGCATCCGCGACCTTGACCGCAGTTGGCTCTCGGCGTCGTCCTAGCCGAGCCCGGGCGGATAGCGCTCGAGGAGATCCGCGTCGAGCCGCCCGGCCCCGGCGAGCTGCTCGTCCGGATCGAAGCGACCGGTGTCTGCCACACCGATCTGCACGTGATCCAGGAGGACGGCTGGCATCACCGGTTCCCGATCCTCCTCGGCCACGAGGGCGCCGGGACGGTCATGGCGGCAGGGGAGGGCAATGGAGACGGTCAGCTACCACAGCTGGTGCCGGGCGACCGAGTCGTCGTTGGCTGGAAGACCGCCTGCGGCCACTGTGCGACGTGCGAGCGCGGGGCGCCGCGCTTCTGCAAACGGCCGCCGGCGGCGCCGGGGCGCCTCTTCCGCGCCGACGGCACCGAACTGACCCCGGTGCTGCGTACCGGCACGTTCGCGACGCACACCGTCGTGCCGGCAGTCGCCGCCGCCAAGGTGCCCCGTGAGTTGCCGCCCGAGCAGGCGTGCCTGCTCGGCTGCGCCGTCGCCACCGGCGTGCAGTCGGTGCTCGAGACGGCCAGGGTCTGGGAGGGGGCGCGCGTCGCCGTGATCGGCTGCGGAGCTGTCGGCCTGTCGGTGATCCAGGGCGCGCGCATCGCCGGGGCGTCCGTGATCCGCGCGATCGACCTCGACGAGCGGAAGCTCGAGCAGGCACGGCGGTTCGGGGCTACCGACGTCGGCGAGGGCCCTGTGGACTTCGCCTTCGACGTCGTCGGCCGACGCTCGACCTTCGAGCTCGCCCTGTCGCTGCTCAGCTCAGCCGGCACCGTCGTCCTGATCGGCCTCTCGCCGGCCGGGGAGAAGGCCGAGATCGACCTGCCGAAGCTCTTCGACAAGCGTGCGCGGATCCTCGTCTCACACGGCGGCGACCATCTGCCGGAAGACTTCCCGCGCCTCGCAGAGTGGGCGCTCGAGGGCAAGCTCGACCTCGCCGGGATGGTGTCCCGGACGGCGCCGCTCGAAGGATGGCAGGACGCACTCGAGGCCATGCGGGCCGGCGACGCGATCCGGACGGTGTTGAGACCGTGAGCACGATCGAGCTCTTCGGAAAGTAGGATCGACCCGTGGAGCTCCGCGACACACCAGAGGAAGCCTCCTTCCGGCAGGAGGTGCATGAGTTCATCGCGCAGAACCTCCCGGATCGATCGAAGGTTCGCGGCGCTCGACGGTTCGAGGATGCCGATCGTGACTGGAGCGCGAAGCTCGGTGCCGCGGGCTACGCCGGGCTCACGTGGCCGAAGGAGTACGGCGGCGCGGGCGCCCCCTACAGCCACCAGGCGATCTTCCTGGAGGAGCTGGCGCGCGCCGAGGCGCCCTCGCACCTCGGGGTGATCGGCCTCGGCATGGCCGGCCCCACGATCATGGCCTGGGGCACCCCGGAGCAGAAAGAGCGCTACCTCTCGAAGATCCTGAGCGCCGAGGAGATCTGGTGCCAGGGCTTCTCCGAGCCCGACGCCGGCAGCGACCTCGCGGCCTCGCGCACGCGGATCGAGGACCAGGGCGACCATTTCCTGATCAACGGCCAGAAGGTGTGGTCGTCGTTTGCGCACATCGCCGACTTCTGCATCCTCGTCGGCCTCGGCGATCCGGACGCGCCGCGCTACAAGAACCTCACCTACCTGATCGTCGACATGCATGCGCAGGGCGTCGAGGTGCGGCCACTCGTCCAGATCACCGGGGAGCCGGAGTTCAACGAGATCTTCTTCACCGACGTGAGGGTGCCGAAGGAGAACATCCTCGGAACTGTCGGCGACGGGTGGCAGGTGGCGATGACGACGCTGCTGCACGAACGTGGGACGCTCGGCTTCGCACTGTCGGCCACGCTCGACGTCGCCGTACGGAAGCTGATCACGCTCGCCAAGGAGCGGAACGTCACCGACCCGATCCTCCGCGACCGGATCGCGCGCGAGTGGATCGAGCTCCAGGCGCTGAAGTACACGAACTACCGCTCGCTGACCGCGCTCACGAAGACGGGTATCCCCGGGCCCGAGGGCTCGGCGTCGAAGCTCGTCTGGTCGGAGAACAATCAGCGGCTGACGAAGCTGGCGCTCGAGATCCTCGGCTCGCACGCGCAGCTCACTGACGGCGGCGGGTACGCCGACGGCTATTGGCAATACCAGCAGCTCCGCTCGCGCGGCAACACGATCGAGGCCGGGACGAGCGAGATCCTCCGCAACATCGTCGCCGAGCGCGTGCTCGGGCTTCCTCGCGGTCGATAGATGGAGTGTCGCTGATGGATTTCTCGTTCACGCCGGAGCAGGACGACCTCCGCCGCGCCGCGCGCGCGTTCCTCGAGGCGAACCCCTCGCCGTCGATGGAGCAGCTCGCGGAGCTCGGCTGGGTCGGGATCCTGAAGGGAGAGGACTTCACGTTCCTCGACGCGGCCGTGCTCTTCGAGGAGCTCGGCCACGCGCTCTACGACGGGCCGTACGTCATGAACGAGGTGGCGGGGCAGCCGGGCGACCACGTCTGGTCGATCGAGATCGACGGTTTGGTGCCACACCTCGACAAGGTCGACCGCGTGCTGACGCCCGCGATGCAGGCCGAGCAGGCCCGGGGGGAGACGCTCGCAACCGTCGACGAGACGCTTGGTCTCGGCAGGCTCTCGCCGAACGGGGCCGAGGCGGCTCAGGGCGACTGGACGGACGTCCGCCGCCGCCTGCTCGCGGCGCTTGCGCTGGAGGCGGTCGGCATCGGGTCGAGAGCGAACGAGCTGGCCCTGGCCTACGTCTCCGAGCGCGAGCAGTTCGGCAAGAAGATCGGCAGCTACCAGGCGATCTCGCATTCGCTCGTCGACGGCTATGTCGCGGTCGAGCTTGCACGGTCGCTCGCCTACTGGGCCGCGTGGTGTGTCACCGAGAACGACGCCCAGGTCGATCTGGCCGTGGCCGCTGCGAAATCCCAGGCGGGCGAGGCGGCCGTGCTGGCGTGCGAGAAGTCGATTCAGGCGCACGGAGGGATCGGCTTCACGTGGGAGCACCCGCTGCACCGCTACTACAAGCGCGCACTGTGGCTCGAGGGCGCGCTCGGGTACGGCCGCGAGCACCGGGCCGAGGTGGCTGCATCCCTTCTGTCCTCGTAACGGGAGCTTCGACCGGGATCGGAGCGGCGTGCGCGGTTCGCCTGCGTGATCTCGACTGGCTCGTGTACGCGTCGGTGCGCCGCCCCGGGGAGGCGCCCGAGGGGACGACGGAGCTCGTCTTCGACGTCACCGACCCGGTCGCCGTCGGCCACGCCGCCGTTCGAGTCGAAGAGCTCGACGCACTTGTCGACAACGCGGGGATCGCCATCGCGGCGCCGCTCGAGTTCCTCCAGCCCGAGGAGCTGACCCGGCAGCTCGACGTGAACGTCGTCGGTCAGCTGCGCGTGATTCAGGCGTTCCTGCCGGCGCTGCGACGCTCGCGCGGCCGCGTCGTGCTGATGGGCTCGATCGGCGGCCGCTCGGCGCTCCCGTTCCTCGGGGCCTACGCGATGTCGAAGTTCGCACTCGAGGCGATGGCAGACGCCCTCCGCGTCGAGCTGGCGCCGTTCGGGATCCACGTCGCGATCGTCGAGCCCGCCACGATCGCGACGGCGATGTGGACGAAGCCGCAGCGCGCGATCGACGAGTTCCCGGCCGAGGCCACCGCGCTCTACGGCGAGCGGGTCGACAAGTTCCGGCGGCTCGCGAGCGAACGGGCGGCCGGGGCGGCGGTGCCGCCGGAATTGGTGGCCAAGGCCGTCGAGCACGCGCTCACCTCGGCGAGACCGAAGGCTCGCTACCTCGTCGGCCCGGACGCGAAGCGGCGCGCCCGCGTCGAGCGGCTCCCCGACCGGCTCCGCGACCGGCTCCTCACCCGCTTCCTCTTCGGGTAGCGGGCACGCGCAATTCCACAACAAGCCTCTAGGATCACCCGCATGGCCTACTCGATCGCGTCACTCGACGAACTCGGCGAGGGCTACGGGTTTCGCAAGATCCGTCAGCCGCTCGGCGTCACGGCATTCGGTGTCAACGCACTCGTCTTCCCGCCCGGCTACGAAGGCCCGGCGCACTACCACGACCACCAGGACGAGCTCTACTTCGTCCACCGCGGCACCGCGACGTTCCTGATCGGCGGCGAGCGGCACGAGGTCGGCGAAGGCGGCCTCGTCCACGTCGAGTCGACGACGCCGCGGATGGTCTCGAACAGCGGCAGCGACGACCTGATCCTCTTCATCGTGGGCGGCAAGGACGGCTACGTCGCGCGCGACGGACAGCTCGTCAACCCGGAGGACCTCGCCAAGCGCGAGGCGCTCTCGAGGGGCGAGCTGCAGTGAACGGGCTGATGATGGACTTCCAGCTGACGCTCCCGGCGGTCCTCCGCCGCTCCGAGTCGTACTTCGGCGGCAAGGAGATCGTCACCCGGCTCCCCGACCGCAGCTTTCACCGCACCACGTACGCAGAGTCAGGGCGCCGGGCTCGCGCCCTGGCCGTCGGCCTGCAGGGTCTCGGCCTGGAGCGCGGCGATCGCGTCGCGACGCTCTGCTGGAACCACCACCAACATCACGAGGCGTACCTCGGCATCCCGTGCGGCGGCTTCGTCCTGCACACGCTGAACCTGCGGCTGCATCCGAACGATCTCGCGTACATCGCCAACCACGCGGGCGACCGTGCGGTGATCGTCGACAGGAGCCTGCTGCCGCTGCTCGAGTCTTTCGTCGGCCAGACGAAGATCGAGCACGTACTCGTGGTCGAGGACTCCTACGAGGAGCTCCTCGTCGGCGCCGATCCCGATGCGTGGCGCGACCCCGAGCTCGACGAGAACGAGGCCGCCGCCATGTGCTACACGAGCGGCACGACCGGGCTGCCCAAGGGCGTCCTCTACTCGCACCGCTCGACCGTGTTGCACACGCTCGGCGTCGCCGCCGGGAACCCCATGAACCTCGGGATCTCGGAGCAGGACACGGTCCTGCCGGTCGTGCCGATGTTCCACGCAAACGCGTGGGGTTACCCGTACCTCGGCACGATGATCGGCGCGAAGCTCGTCTACCCGGGGCCGTTCCTCGATCCCGAGAGCCTGCTCGACGCGTTCGTGCAGGAGAAGGTGACGTGGACCGCGGGCGTGCCCACGATCTGGCTCGGCATTCTCGCCCTGCTCGACGGCAACCCCGGCAAGTGGGACCTCTCGCACATGAAGGGAATGCTCGTCGGCGGCTCCGCCGCGCCGCGGTCGATGATTGCCGGCTTCAAGCAGCGTCACGGCATGAGCGTCGTCCACGGCTGGGGCATGACGGAGACGTCCCCGGTCGCGTCGACGGCGCAGCTTCCCGGCGAGATCGCGCAGGCCGACGAGGACACGCAGTTCGACTACATCGCCATGCAGGGCATGCCGTTGCCGTTCGTCGAGCTGCGCAACCGCGACGCGGACGGGAACATCCTCCCGTGGGACGGCGAGTCGATGGGCGAGCTCGAGATCCGCGGGCCATGGGTCGCGGCCGGGTACTACGACACGCCGGACCAGGCCGACCGCTGGACCGACGACGGCTGGTTCAAGACCGGCGACGTGGTGTCGATCCACCCGCGCGGCTTCATCCAGATCAAGGACCGTTCGAAGGACGTGATCAAGTCGGGCGGCGAGTGGATCTCGTCGGTCGAGCTCGAGAACGCCCTCATGGCCCACCCGGCGATCGCCGAGGCCGCGGTGATCGCGATCCCCGACGCGAAGTGGGACGAGCGCCCCCTTGCGGCGTGCGTGCTGCGGGAAGGGGCAAGCGCGACGGGGGAGGAGCTGCGTGCGTTCCTCGCGCCGAACTTCGCGAAGTGGTGGCTGCCCGACCGCTACGAATTCGTGGCCGAGATCCCGAAGACGAGCGTGGGCAAGTTCCGCAAGACGGAGCTCCGCGAGATGTTCGCGAAGGAGCCCTCGACGGTGACGTCCCCTTGATCAAGACGGTCTGGCTCGACAATCCGCCGGTCAACGCCGTCGGCAGGGCGATCATCGACACCCTCTGGAACGAGCTCGAGAAGCTCGACGACGACGTCCGCGTCGTCGTCCTGCGAGGCAAGGGAGAGCGCGCCTTCTCGGCCGGCGCCGACATCACAGGCTTCGTGGGCGCAGCCGACGACGGTGGACGCCCGGCGGGCATCCAGCCCGTCGCCGACCTGATCGAGCAAACCGCAGTCCCCGTGGTCGCCGCGATTCACGGCTACTGCCTCGGCGGCGGTTTGGAGATCGCGCTCGCGTGCGACTTCCGGATCGCGACGCGGGACGCGCAGCTCGGCTTCCCCGAGGTCAACCTCGGCCTGCTTCCCGGCGGCGGCGGCACCCAGCGCGCGCCGCGGCTGATCGCACCGGGCCGCGCGCGCTGGCTGACGATGTCCGGCGAGCGGATCCCGGCCGAGACCGCTGAGGCCTGGGGGCTCGTCGAGTTCGTCGTCGACGACCTCGAGGCCGGAATCGCACGCTACGTCGAGCCGCTCGACCGCCAGAGCCCGCACGCGATCCGGCAGATCAAGGCCCTCATGTACGAGACCCGCGACGCGCGTAGCGACGAGCGCGAGGTGCAGGCCTTCGCCGCGTGCCTTACCTCGGAGGACGGGCAGGAGGGCGTCGCTGCGTTCCTCGAGAAGCGCGAGGCCAACTGGACCGGCAGATGAAGGCGATCGTCCTCCGCGAGGTCGGCGGCGAGCTCACCCTCGAGGACGTGCCTGACGCGCAGGGCGAAAACGTCGTCACGGTCCGCGCCGCCGGCGTCAACTTCGCGGACGTGCTGATCCGCCGCGGCCGGTATCCACAGATGCCGGAGCTGCCGCACGTGCTCGGCAACGAGGTGGCGGGCGACCTCGACGGGCGGCGCGTGGTGGCGCTGACCCGCCGCGCAGGTTGCTACGCCGAGCGGGTCGACCTCGATCCGGCGTGGACCTTCGACCTCCCGGAGCGCGCGTCTTACGCGGGCGGCGCCGCGTTCCTGACGACGTATCTGACGGCGTACATCCCGCTGCACCATCAGGTGCGCGTGCGCCCGAGCACGGCGGTGCTCGTGCATGCCGGCTCGGGTGGGGTCGGCACGGCCGCGATCCAGATCGCAAAGCAGCTGGGAGCACACGTGGTCGCGACCGCAAGCTCCGACGAGAAGCGTGCCTACGCACGCGCGCAGGGGGCGGACGAGGCGGTCGGCTACGACGAGATCGACTCGCTCTCGGTGGACGTCGTGATCGACCCGGTCGGCGGCGAGGTCTTCACCCGGTCGCTCGCGATCCTGAAACCGCTGGGCAACATCGTCGCGATCGGGTTCACCGGCGGTCTCTGGCAAGACCCGAGCGTCCAGTGGCTCGTCGGCCGCAACGCCGGCGTGCAGGGGCTCTTTCTCGGCCGGCTGATGAAGCACGAGCCGCAGTTCGTGCGCGACTGTGCCGGCGAGCTGCTGGCGATGTGGGGGCGCGGTGAGATCGAGCCGGCGGTGGGGGAGACGTTCCCGCTTGCGGACGCGTCGAAGGCGCATGCGCTGATCGAGACGCGGAAACACGTCGGCAAGGTCGTGCTCGAGCCGTGAGAGCGCTCGTGACCGGCGGCGAGGGCGGGCTGGGGCGCGCGATGCGCGCGAAGCTCGAGCGTGAGGGCTACGAGGTCGAGTCGCTCGACCTCGTGAACGGCTTCGATGTCAGCGACTCCGCGGCGTGGGAGCGCGTCGAGGCGGTCGACCTTGCGTGTCTGAACGCGGGCATCCTCACGGCCGAGACCGACCTCACGAAGCTCACCGACGACCAGTACCGCCGAGCAATCGCCGTGAACGTCGACGGCGTCGTCTACGGCGTGCGCCGCCTCGCGCGCGTGATGGAAAGTGGCACGATCGTCGCCACCGCGTCGCTCGCGGGGCTCGTCGGGATGCCGCTCGACTCGATCTACTCGCTCACGAAGCACGCGGTGGTCGGTTTCGTGCGCAGCATCGCGCCGCAGCTCGACCCGATCAAGGTCAATGCCGTCTGCCCGGGGATCGCCGACACGCCGATGCTCGACCTGCACGAACAACGTGGAACGTTCGCGGCAGCGGGCTTCCCGCTGTTGCGACCTGAGGACGTCGCCGAGGCGATGTGGCTCGCCGCGACGAGCGAGGGAACCGGCGAGTGCTGGTTCATCCAGCCGGGCCGTGAGCCGGCGCCATTCCGCTTTCCCAACGTCCCAGGCCCGCGCAGCGCAGGCGAGACGGTCGGGCTGCCGCCGATCGCGCGCTGATCCGGCCGCGTGGGACGCCGTAGCCGGTGCTCGTGCGACCGGATCCGGTCGCTTAGTTCAAGCTCGGGTCGAACGGCATGTCGATCATCAGCTCGAACGGGCCGCCCTTGCGGTGCAGGACCGTCCGCCAGAGCTCGTCCGGGTCGTCGGCGAACGCGTCGTCGGGCTCGGCGTCGGCGAGGATCCACGACGGCTCGGCGAGCTCGGCCTCGAGCTGGCCGGCGCCCCAGCCCGCGTAGCCCGCGAAGACCCGCACGCGGCGGACCGCGAGC
>JALYLO010000204.1 GCA_030774175.1 Actinomycetota bacterium | reverse complement strand
TCCCCGCGAAGGAGACGTACCAGCCGCGCTCGAGTGCCGGCTCGAGCAGCGGCTCCGACGAGAAGCAGTGCAGGATCACCGTCCCGTCGTGGCCGAGCAGCCGCTCGCGGGTGTCGTCGTCGGCGGCCCGGGTGTGGATCACCACCGGCTTGCCCGTGTCGCGCGCGACGGCCAGCTGCTGCTCGAACAACTGCTTCTGCGCGTCGTGTGGCGCATAGTCGCGGAAGTAGTCAAGGCCGGTCTCCCCGACCGCCACTGCTTTTGGGTGACCGAGCAGTGCGCAGATCTCCCTGACGTGCTCCGCCTCGCCGGTGCCTGCCTCGTGGGGATGGATGCCGAGACAGGCATACACGCCGTCGTGAGCGTCGGCGAGCGCGAGTGCTGCATGCGACCCGGCGAGCGTCGTCGCGACGGCGATCACCCGAGTGATGCCGGCCGCTCGCGCGCGCTCGAGCACCTCCGGCGCGTCGTCGCCCAGGTGCGCGTGGGTGTCGATCACACCGGGTCGATCATGCGCCGCCGGCGCTGCGCATCCGCTCGAGCTCCTCCTCGACGACCGAGTCGTCGAGCTTGCGGAAGAGCTGGCGCGGCTCCTGCAACGCCTGCCCCGGACGGAGGTCGCTCGGCTCCCAGGCGCCGACCCAGGACGCGTAGTCGCCCGTCAGGACCTGGTGGGCCTGCCCGTCCTCGTCGACCTCGCGGAACTCGAGCGGTCCCGCGATGAAGCCCCTGTGGCCGAGCAGTTCGTGCACCTGCTGGGAGGTGTGCGGGAGAAACGGCGTGAAGATCGTCTTCAGGTTGTCGACCGCGCGCAGGGCGACGTAGAGCACGGTGCCCCCGCGGTCGCGATCGGTCTTGACGAGCGCCCATGGCGCCTGTTCGCTGACGTACTGGTTGACGGTCGACGCGAGCCGCATCGCCTCGCCGAGAGCGGCGCGGAAGCGACCTTCCTCAATGTGCGCCCCGACCGCTTCGAAGCCGCCCTCGACGCCCGTGAGCAGGGCGCGGTCGGCGTCGCTCAACTCGCCCGGCTCCGGGACGGCGCCGAAGTTCCGGTGCGCATTCGTGAGCGTCCGATTGACGAGGTTGCCCCAGTTCGCGAGCAGCTCGTCATTGTTGCGGCGCACGAACTCGGCCCAGGTGAAGTCGGCGTCCTGGGTCTCGGGCCCTGCGGCGACCAGGTAGTAGCGCAGCGGATCCGGGTCGTAGCGGTCGAGGAAGTCGTGCACGTAGATGACGTGTTGCCGGCTCGACGAGAACTGCCTGCCTTCCATCGTCAGGTATTCGGTCGCGAAGACGTTGTCCGGCAGCTCGAGCGGCGGACCGCCGGCCCCGACCTCCCCGCCCTTGCCGTAGCCGAGGAGCATCGCCGGCCAGATCACCGTGTGGAAGACGATGTTGTCCTTGCCCTGGAAGTAGGCGTGGCGCGCGTCGGCGTTCTGCCACCAATCTCGCCACGCATCCTTGTCGCCGGTCATCGCCGCCCACTCGATGCTCGCCGAGAGGTAGCCGATCACGGCGTCGAACCAGACGTAGATTCGCTTGTTGACATCCTCCACGTAGCCGGGGACCGGGATCGTCACGCCCCAGTCGAGGTCGCGGGTGATCGGGCGCGGGCGGATCTCGTCCAGCAGCCCGAGCGAGAACTTGCGGACGTTCGGGCGCCAGTCGTCATGGCGCACGATCCACGTTCGGATGGCCTCGGCGAATTTCGGCAGGTCCAGGAAGAGATGCTTCGTCTCGCGAAACTCCGGCGTCGCGCCGTCGATCTTCGAGTGCGGGTCGATCAGCTCGGTCGGGTCGAGCTGGTTGCCGCAGTTGTCGCACTGGTCGCCGCGCGCCTCGGTGTAGCCGCAGATCGGGCACGTGCCCTCGATGTAGCGGTCCGGGAGCGTGTGGCCGGTCGTCGGCGAGAACGAGACGAGCATCTCGCGCTCCAGGATGGCGCCGTGCTGGTAGAGCGTCTTGAAGATGTCCTGCGTGACGGCGGCATGATTTCGGGTCGTCGTGCGGGTAAAGCAGTCGTAGGACAGGCCCAGCCGGCGGAAGTCTTCGCGGCACGCGGCGTTGTAGTAGTCAGCGACCTGCGCGTATGGCTTCCCTTCCTGATCGGCGGCGACCATGACCGGTGTGCCGTGCTCGTCCGTCCCGCTGATCATGAGGACGTCGTTGCCCTTGAGCCGGTGGTACCGGGCGAAGGCGTCCGCCGGGACCCCGAAGCCCGCCACATGCCCCAGGTGCCGGTATCCCGACGCATAGGGCCACGCCGGCGCTACGAGGATCTTCTGGTCTGCCACTGCGAGCAATCATACGAATGGCCTCCCTGCGCCTCCGGACGCGGACGGCCGCGAGCCCAGCAGCGAGCCCGGCGGCGAGCGCGAGCAGTGCTGCGAGCGCGGCGAGCGGGAGTCGCCCGACACCACGCCGATGTGATCCCGTGCCGGGCCGGGTCGCGCCCGCCGTGGGTGCGTGTGTTGCACGGAAGGGAGGGACAACTGCAGCGAGCCGCGCCGAGCGCTCCCCGTGGGCCGGGCGAGCAACCGGCGCGGCGCGGCGCGAATACCCGCGCCTCTCGGCTGCCGGCAGCTCCTCGACATGGGCCGCCCCGTGC
>JALYLO010000203.1 GCA_030774175.1 Actinomycetota bacterium | reverse complement strand
AAGGACATGGTCCTCGCGGCGATCGGCCAGATCGGCGTCGCGGGCGGCCAGGGGCACGTGCTGGAGTACACCGGCCCGGCGATCCAGGCACTGACGATGGAAGGCCGGATGACGGTCTGCAACATGTCGATCGAGGCGGGCGCGCGCGCGGGCATGATCGCGCCCGACGAGGTCACGTTCGCCTACCTGGAAGGGCGGCCGGGCGCACCGAGCGGAGCAGCCTGGGAGCGGGCGCTCGACGAGTGGCGCCGCCTGCCGAGCGACGAGGGCGCCGACTTCGCCGAGGAGGTGACGGTCGACGTCTCGGCCCTGCGGCCCCAGGTCACGTGGGGCACGAACCCCGGCATGGTCGCGTCCGTCGACTCGGTCGTCCCGGACCCAGCCGACTTCGACGACCCCACGGAGCGCGAAGCCGTCGAACGCGCACTGCGCTACATGGATCTCGCCCCGGGCACACCGCTCGTCGACGTCCGGATCGACAAGGTGTTCATCGGGTCGTGCACGAACGCGCGGATCGAAGACCTGCGCATCGCCGCCCGGGTGGCCGCCGGTAGGCGCGTGGCCGACGGCGTGCGTGCGATCGTCGTCCCGGGCTCGGCCCAGGTGAAGCGGCAGGCCGAGGAGGAAGGGCTGCACGCGATCTTCGAGGCCGCCGGCTTTGAGTGGCGGCGCGCCGGGTGCTCGATGTGCCTCGGCATGAACACCGACGTCCTCGGCCCCGGCGACCGCTGCGCCTCGACCTCCAACCGCAACTTCGAAGGGCGCCAGGGCCCCGGCGCACGCACGCACCTCGTCTCCCCGGCGATGGCCGCCGCAGCGGCGGTCGCGGGCCACTTCATGGATGCGCGGGAGCTCGCATGAGGCCGCTCCGCACGGTCCGGGGAAGCGTGGCGGTCCTCGACCGCCCGGACGTGGACACCGACCAGATCATCCCGAAGCAGTTCCTGAAGCGCATCGAGCGCTCCGGCTACGGCGAGTTCCTCTTCTTCGATTGGATGAAGGACCCCGATTTCGTCCTGCGGCGGGAGGAGCTCCGCGGCGCCGCGATCCTCGTCGCCGGCCGTAACTTCGGATGCGGCTCTTCGCGCGAGCACGCTGCGTGGGCGCTCGAGGACTTCGGGTTCCGTGTGGTGGTCGCGCCCTCCTTCGGCGACATCTTCCGGACGAACGCGATCAACAGCGGGCTCGCGCCGATCGTCCTCGCTCCCGGCGAGCTTGCGGAGCTCCGGGACGCGGTCGCGGCCCGGAACGAGCTCACGGTCGACCTCGAGCACCTGACGATCAGCCACCGGGACGGCCTCAGCATCGGCTTCGACTTCGACCCGCACGCGCAGGAGACGCTCGTACAAGGCCTCGACGAGGTCGCTCGCACTCTGCACCGGGCACAGGAGATCGACCTCTACGAGCGCGGCCACGCCTCGCGCTTCGACCTGCGAGCGCTGGCCCTCTGATTCGAACCTAGCCGGTGTTCCGGAGCGCCGCGGCGATCCCGGCGATCGAGCGCAGCAGCGGCAGGTACGCCGTCTCGTCGCCGGAGCGGTGCCGGCGGAGCAACTCGACCTGCACGGCGTTCATCGGGTCGACGTACGGGTTGCGCAGGTCGATCGACCGTCGCAGGACCGGCTGCCGCTCCAGCAGCCGCGTGACTCCGGTCGCCGCGAGGACGCCGCGGACGGCTCGTTCGTGCTCTGCCTCGATCAGCTCGAAGGGCGTGGGGTCGGCGACGAGCGAGAGGTAGCCGCGAGCGATCGGGAGGCTCGACTTCGCGAGCGTCATCTCGAGGTTGTCGACGATTGCGCGGAAGAAGGGGAGGCGCTCGTAAAGATCGTGGACGGTGTCGTCGCCCACTTCCTCGAACGCTCGACCGCAGCCGAACCACGCGGGGAGCAGCACGCGGTTCTGTGTCCAGGAGAAGACCCAGGGGATTGCCCGCAGCGACGAGAGGTAGTCCGCGTCGTTCGGCCGGCGTGAGGGTCGCGAGGCGATCTCGAGCAGCGAGAGCTCGTCAACCGGTGTGAACGACCGGAAGAACGGCACGAACCCGGCGTCGTCCCAGACGAATGCGCGATAGGTGTCGCGCGAGAGCGCCGCCATGCGGTCGAGGATCCTGCGGTCGGCTGCGGACGGTGGCGCGGGAAGCTGCTCCGGAAAGGTGGCGAGCAGCGTCCCCGCGAGCGCCGCCTCGAGGTTGCGGCGCGCGAGGCCCTCCAGCCCGTACTTGAACGAGACGGTCTCGCCCTGCTCGGTCAGCTTGACGCGGCCGGGCGGATGCCCCGCGGGCTGCGAGGCGATCGCCGCGTGCGTGGGGCCGCCGCCCCGGCCGGCGCTGCCGCCGCGCCCGTGGAAGATCGTCAGCTCGACCTCGTGCTGCGCTGCGACCGCGGCGCGCTCCTCCTGGGCCCGGAAGATCGCCCACTGGGCGGCGAGGTAGCCGCCGTCCTTGCCGGAGTCCGAGTAGCCGACCATCACCTCGACGTGTTTCCCGGCAGTCGTGAAGCGTTCGTCGCGCAGGAGCTCGTCGAGGATCCGCGGCGCCGCGGCGAGGTCGTCGAGCGTCTCGAACAGCGGGACGACCGAGAGTGGCTCGTCGCAGAGCTCGACTGCGCGGATCACGTCGGCCGCGCTCGACGTTCCCGAGACGATCAGGGTGTCGAGCGCCTGGGGGCCGTGCCTGCGTCGGCCTTCGGTCGCAGCGCGCAGCGCCTCACGGGCGCGGGGCTCGCCGAGCTCGCGTGCATGCAGCCTGATGTCGAGCCTCGCGATGTGGAAGCCGAAGAGCTCGACCATCCGCTCGAGCCGGGCGACGCGACCGTCGGCGACCCTGCGGCCTCCGTTCTCGGTGAGGCTGGCGCGGATCGTGCGGAGGTCGTCGAGCAGAGCCTCTGGTCCGGCATACGTGTCGTTGTCGAGGCGCCACCACATGAACGACAGCTTGCGCCGGTACGGCTGGAGCTCGTTCCTCGCCCCGATCTCCCTCGCGTACGCCGGCAACGCCGCCTCGTCGCGCGCGAGCGATGCCTCGAGCGCGCTCGAGACCCGCACGAGCGAGCGCGTCGAGGCGATCTCCACGGCGAGCGAGCGCACCTCGTCGCGGTACCGGTGCAGCGCGACCCGGCGCGCGTCGTCGAGCGCCTCCACGATCGACGCCGGGCCTGCCGAGGGGTTCCCGTCCATGTCGCCGCCGATCCACGTTCCGAACTGAAGCGGCGGCGGCGTACCCGGAAAGAGTGCCCACCACTCGTGGAGCAGGTCGGTCGCCGCCGAGATCAGGCTGTGCTCGAAGAACCAGAGCCCGTTTCGGATCTCGTCGGTGAGGCGCAGGCGGTCGTGGCGCACCTCGTCGATCTGCCAGAGCAGCGTCACCTCTTCGGCGATGCGCTCCTCGACCTCGCGCTGCTCGGCGGGCGAGAGGCGAGCGTCGTCGAGCCCGACGAGCTGCTCCGCGATCCGGATGTGCGCGAGCAGCACCGTCCGCCGCGTCGTCTCGGTCGGATGCGCCGTCAGGACGAGGCGGATCGAGGTGCCCGCGGCACGTCGTGCGAGCTCGTCCTGCGGCACGGGCGCGAGGGTGCGGACCGCGTCGGCCAGGGACTCGCGCGCGACCACCCCGTGATGCGCGTCCTCGCGGCGCCGGCGCAGGCGGTGGTGCTGCTCGGCGAGGTTTGCGAGCTGGAAGTAGAGGCTGAACGCACGCAGGACGAGCGCCCCTTCCCTCGCGGTGAGCGCGGCGCCGCCGCCTGCGACCGTGCTGTCGCGGCGGGCGGCCCGGGACTCGCGCCGGATCGTCTCGACGAGCTGGAGCAGCCAGTCGCCCTCCTGCTCGGCGAGCACCGTGCCCAGGATCGCCCCGAGCCTGCGCACGTCGCGGCGCAGGGGAGCGGCGGGATCGCCGCGGGAGGCGGACGAGCTCACTCTGTTAGGACTGGATGCCGAGGGCGGCCAGGACGTGGCGCGCCCCCGGCTCGACCGTTGTCAGCCGGGCGACGTCGCTCTCGACGGGCGTGGGCTGCGTGCCGGTCACGACCAGGACGACCCGCCCGCCGCGGGCGATCTCGCCGCGGCGCAGCGCGTGCACGAGGGCGCCGAGCGCTGCGCCGGTTGCGAAGTCGGCTGCGATCCCGGTCGCCTCCTCGACGAGGGCGGTGTTCGCGCCGATCTCTTCCTCGGCTACGGCGATGATCCCGCCGGCCGTCGAGCGCGCCGCTCCGATTGCGAGGTCGCCGTGCGACGGGTTGCCGACTGCGAGCGACGCGACACCGGTGTGGGCCTCCACCCGCGAGATTGCCCGGTCGCCCGCAAAGGCGGCGGCGATCGGGCTCGAGCCGAGCGCCTGCGCGGCGAACATCCGCGGAACCGGCTCGTCGGCGAGGCCCACGTGTGTCAGCTCGGCGAAGGCCTGCGTGAGCTTGGAGAAGAGGACGCCGCTGGCCGCGGGGCAGACGACGGCGTCGGGTAGCTGCCAGTCGAGCTGCTCGGCGATCTCGAACGAGATCGTCTTCGCGCCCTCGGTCGCATACGGATGAAGGTTCCCGTTGACGAAGCCCCACGGGAAGTAACCCCCGAGCTCGAGCTCGAGGCGCCGGCAGTCGTCGTAGGTGCCGTTGACGGCAAAGACGCGGGCGCCCGGGTGACGCGCGGCGACCGCAGCCGCCTCCGCACCGACGGGCGCGAGGACGATCGCCTCGAGCCCGCTTGCGGCCGCGGCCGCGGCGACGGCATCACCGAGGTTGCCGGTCGAGGAGCAGCAGAGCGTCGTCACCCCGTGGTCGAGAGCCGCGGACGCGGCGAGCGTCGCCAGACGGTCCTTGTAGGACTGCGTCGGGTTGTGCCCTTCGAGCTTCAGGTGGAGCTCGATCCCGAGCAGTTCGGAGAGCCGCTCCGACGGGACGAGTGGCGTCCAGCCGACGTCGAACTCCACGCGGGCGCCTGCGGGCAGCAGGCTGCCGTAGCGCCAGAGCGATTCCGGCCCGGCCGCGATCGAGGCGCGGCTGACGGTCCGCGCGATCCGCGCCCAGTCGTAGGTCACGTCCGTCGGGCCTTCGCAGCGGCGGCACGAGTCCATCGGCTCGGGCTCGGAGACCGACTCGCAGACACGGCAACGGAGAGCAAAGCTCAACTCCGGCGCGAAGCTCATGGCCGAACCCCCGTCCTTGTGTTGGAACCTAGCCGGGAGGACGGGTGTGTCCGGCTAGGCCATTTGCGCGCAGGCGATGACCGCGAGGAGGAACGACATCTTCTCGGCCACGGCGCGCATGCTCGGAAAAGAGTAGCGCGCAAGCTCCCTGACTTCAAATTGGACGCCCGGCCGTACTTCACTTTCTGTAGTATCCCGCCGTCAGGGCGTCGCTGCAGGCGCCCGGCAGAGGCATCGAGGCCTCGGAAGCACGCATGCGCGTGCCTCCGGGGCTTTTTGTCGTTCTCGAGCGCACAAGGGAGGAACGGATGGTGAAGGTAGAAGCGATGGTGGTGCGAGACCGGGTGGAAACGGTCATCGACGCCGTCGAGGAGGCGACGGGGCACGTCGGTGTCACGGTCGTCGAGGCGGTCGGCCACGGCCGGCAGCGCGGCATCACGCACGAGTACCGCGGGCGGGTGTTCGAGTCGCGGTTTCTGCCGAAGGCGTTGCTGATCTTCGTCGTCCAGGACCCGCTCGCGCAGCCGGTCGTCGAGGCGATCGTCGACGCCGCACGCACCGGTCACGAGTCGGGTGACGGCCTCGTGTGGACGTCGCAGATCGCGAACGTCGTCCATCACCGGACGGGTCGCAAGCTGGAGGAGGTGGAGGTCGGTGCCTAAGAACCATGATCTGCTGATCGCAGCGTCGACGATCTGGGTCGTCATCACGGCCGTGCTCGTCATGTTCATGCAGGCCGGCTTCGCCTTTCTCGAGGCGGGGCTGACGCGGATGAAGAACGCGGGCCACATCGCCGGGAAGAACGTGTTGATCTTCGCGATCTGCTCGCTCGTGTACTGGGCGGTCGGCTTCGGGCTCGCCTTCGGCGACGGCAACGCGCTCTTCGGCACCGCCGGCTTCTTCCCGTCCGTGGGCGAGTTGACGTCGGTCGGGCAGAAGCCGTTCGAGTGGTTCTCGGAGATCCCGGGCGCCGCCGGCTACCTGTTCGAGGTGGTCTTCGCCGGTGTCAGCCTCGCGATCGTCTGGGGCGCGATGGCCGAGCGGGCGAAGCTCTGGGTCTACTTCGCGTTCGGCGTCGTCTTCACGCTGATCTACAGCGTCGCCTCGCACTGGATCTGGTCGCCGCACGGCTGGCTGTTCGCGAGAGGGATGCAGGACTTCGCGGGCTCGACGGTCGTGCACTACCAGGGCGCGCTCGCCGGGCTGGCGGGTGCGTTGATCCTCGGGCCGCGGATCGGCAAGTTTGGCAAGGACGGCCGTGCCAACCCGATCCCGGGGCACAACCTGCCCTACGCGGTGCTGGGGACGCTGATCCTCTGGTTCGGCTGGTTCGGCTTCAACCCCGGCTCGACGCTCAGCGTCGACTTCGGCGGCTTCGGCTACTTCGCGTACGTCGCGACGACGACGAACATCGCGGCGGCGGCCGGCGCGATCGGCGGCGTCACGACGGCGTGGGTCGTGTTGAAGAAGCCGGACATCTCGATGATGTTGAACGGCGTGCTCGCCGCCCTGGTCGCGATCACCGCGGCCAGCGGGTTCGTGGCGCCGTGGGCGGCCGTCGTGATCGGCCTCGTCTCAGGCTTCATCGCGGTCGTCGGGGTGATCGTGGTCGAGCGGATCGGGATCGACGACCCGATCGGCGCCGTCGCCGTGCACGGCATGTCGGGTGTCTGGGGGACGCTCGCCACCGGCCTCTTCGCCGTGCCTTTGCTGGCGAAGAACCTCGCGACCGGCCACGGCGGCCTCTTCTACACGGGCTCGTTCCACCAGCTCGGCATCCAGGCGCTCGGCCTCGTCGCCGTCGGCGGCTTCACGTTCAGCGCTTCGTTCGGCACCCTCTGGACGATGAACAAGCTCTGGGGCATTCGCGTGGAGGACCACGTCGAAGCCGCGGGCCTCGACGTCTCCGAGCACGGCATGTGGGGCTACCCCGAGTTCTACATCCCCGTTCCGGGCGGTTACGGCGCCGAGTCGCACACGCACCTCGGCACCGCTCACGACCGGAACCACCGGCCGCTCGCGGCTCAGGTGAGCGGGGTCGCGGAGTCGTGAGCTCGAGGGGAGGGAGCGGCGACCTGGGGGGTCATCGCTCCCTCCTCTCCGCCGGCGACCGCCGGCAGCAGCAGGATCGTCGCGGTCGGGGCGATCGCCGTGTCGAGGCCGGCGAGCAGGCGGACGTCGTCGCCGTCCACGAACACGTTCAGGAAGCCCGGCACGCCGTCGCCTTCCAGCACCCGGGCCTTCAGCGCCGGGAACTCGGAGACGAGCGAGTTCAGCGCCTCGCGCACGGTGCCCGCCTCGACGGCGACGAGGCGTTGGCCTCCGGCTTCCGGACGGAGAACGGGTGGGATGCGAATCTGCGCCATTGCCTTGAAAGCTACTGCTTGAGGGCTACTGCTTGAAAGCTGTCGCTTGAAAGTTATCGCTTCAAAAGATAAAGCATCGGGAGGTGCGACGTGCTGACACTCGAAGGCTTGCGCGTACTGATCGCCGAGGACGAGACGATCATCCGCCTCGATCTGCGGCAAATGCTCGAGCAGCACGGTGCGTTCGTCTGCGGTGAGGCCCGCGACGGGCTCGAGGCGATCGAGCTCGCGAGGACGACCTCGCCCGACGTCGGCATCTTCGACGTGAAGATGCCGAACCTGGACGGTGTCGAGGCAGCGCGCCGCATCTACGCGGAGCGCCCGCTGCCGATCGTGATGCTCACGGCCTACTCCGACTCCTCGACGGTCGACCGGGCGATCGGCGCCGGCGTCTTCTCGTACGTGTCGAAGCCGTTCGGCCCGAAGGACGTGCTCCCGGCGATCCGCGCTGCCGTCGCCCGCCACGGCGACCTGCTCCAGGCGCGCCGTGAAGTCGGCCGCCGCCTGGAGCCGCTCGAGGTCGAGGTCCGCTCGAGCAGCGGACAGGTGTGGCCGCTGCGTGTCCGCCGCACGCCCGACGGTGCCATCGACATCGACGCGATTCCGCCGGCGATTCCACCTGAGTAACACTTCATAATGTAAAGTGATGGGCGTGCCCATCACTGTTGCCAAGCGATACGTCGCCGAGGGTGTCCTCGTGGACGTCGGCCGGACGGCGGTCGCTCCATGAAGGAAGCGCCGTCGCTCGAGCTCGTCCTCAAGCGCAACTCGACCGAGCGGCTGAAGCGCGAGAAGAGCCCGCTCGGGATGCTCGACGAGCTACCGGCGCTGATCGCAGCGGGCTACGAGCAGGTGGACGAGGAGGACATCGTCCGCCTGAAGTGGTGGGGGCTTTACCACGACAAGCCGAAGATCGGCACGTTCATGTTGCGGCTGAAGATCCCCGGCGGGATCACGTCGCCCTCGCAGCTGCGCGCGATCGGCGAGCTCTCCAACGTGCACGGACGCGGTGAGGGGGAGCTCAGCACCCGTCAGAACGTGCAGCTCCACTTCATCGAGCTCGGCGCGCTCCCGGATGTCTTCGAGCGGATGCACGCAGCCGGCCTCACGTCGGCCGGCGCGTGCGGCGACACCGTGCGAAACATCACCGGCTGCCCGGTCGCCGGCCTCACGCACGAGGAGCTCTTCGACGTGACGCCGGTCCTCCAGCAGGCCGCCGACCTCTTCTACGGCAACCCCGACTACTCCGACCTGCCGCGGAAGCACAAGATCGCGATCACCGCCTGCCGCGATGCGTGCTCGGCGCCCGAGATCAACTGCGTCGGCCTGATCGGCGCCCTCCGCGACGGCGAAGAGGGCTTCGGCGTCCTCGTCGGCGGCGGGCTCTCCTCGGTTCCGCGCATCGCGCGCGAGCTCGGCGTCTGGGTGCCCAGGGACGAGGCGGTCTCGGTGCTCGCGGCGATCCTCGACGAGTGGAAGGAAGACCTCCGCTACCGCATCTCGCGCGTCAAGGCGCGCCTGAAGTTCATGGTCGACGACATCGGCCCCGAGGGCCTGCGCGAGCGCGTCGAACTGCGCCTCGGGAAGCACTTCGACGACTTCGACCTGCCGACGCTGCCGCCGGCGGGCAACCACCTCGGCGTCCACGAGCAGTCCGACGGCCGGCTCTACGTGGGCGTCCCCGTGCACCTCGGCCTGATCACGGGCGACCAGATGATCGCGCTCGCCGACCTGCTGGAGGAGGTTGGCGGCGATTTCCGGATCACGCGCCAGCAGAACTTCGTGCTCACGAACGTCGCGGCCGGTCAGCTCGGGTCGGTGACGGCAGCACTCGCCGAGATCGGCCTGCCGCTCGATGCGGGCACGCTGCGCGGCGACGCGGTCGCCTGCACCGGCGAGCCGCACTGCAACTTCTCCGTCACCGAGACGAAGACGCGGATGGACGGCCTCGTGCAGTTGCTCGAGGAGCGCTTCGGAGCGAACGCCGACGGATTGCGCATGCATCTCGACGGGTGCCCGCATGCCTGCGCGCACCACTGGGTCGGAGACCTCGGCTTCCAGGGGACGACCGTGCGCGACGCCGAGGGCAGGCGCCGCCAGGCGTATGACGTCTATCTGCGGGGCTCGCTCGACAGGCCTGCGGCGATCGCGCGCGCGGTCTTCAAGCGCGTGCCGACGGAGGAGCTCGACGACGCCGTCGTCGGTCTGGTCGGCGGCTGGGTCGCCGAGCGGGCCGAGGGCGAGACATTCCGGTCGTTCTGCGACCGCACAACCGACGATGAGCTCGGGCGCTTCGCTGGACGTGAGCCCGCGCCCGTCAGGCAGAAGGAGGCAGTGTGAGCGTCGAGCTGTTGGACGATCTCGAGGCGGGAGAGCTCTCCGTCGAGTTCGAAGGGGAGGAGCCCGAGGTCGTGCTCGAGTGGGCGATCGGGCGCTTCGCGCCCAGCATCTCCATCTCGACCGCGTTCCAGAACGACGGAGCGGTGCTCCTGCACATGGCGTACGCGATCGACCCGTCGATCCGCATGTTCAGCGTCGACACCGGGCGCCTGCCGGGTGAGACCTTCGAGCTGATCGAGCAGATGCGCGACCGTTACCCGGGCCTCCAGCTCGACCTCCTTTCTCCCGCCGCCCCGGCAGTGAATGCGATGGTCCGAAAGCACGGCCCGAACTTCTTCTACAAGGCGGTCGAGAACCGGATGCTCTGCTGCCAGGTGCGCAAGGTGCTCCCGCTGCAGGCCCATCTCGCCGGGCTCGACGCGTGGGTGACCGGCCTGCGCCGCGACCAGTGGGCGACGCGCGGCGATATCCGCAAGGTCGAGATCGACCACGACCACGGCGCGATCGTGAAGCTCAATCCCCTCGCGGAGTGGTCGGAGGACGAGGTGTGGGACTACGTGCGGGAGCACGATCTTCCCTACAACTCGCTCTACGACAAGGGCTACACCTCGATCGGCTGCGCGCCGTGCACACGACCAACCGAGCAGGGCGAGGACCTGCGCGCCGGCCGCTGGTGGTGGGAGACGAACGCGCCGAAGGAGTGCGGGATCCACTGCGCGATCGAGACCGGCGGGCTCGAGCACGAGCTGCGCGCCCTGCTCGGCGAGGCCGAGGACGAGGATGGGTAGCGCTGTTGCTCTGAAGGGCGAGGCGCGCGAGGTCGCGCTCGCCGAGGCGCAGGTCGTGTTGTCCCTGGCGCGGGACGAGACGATGCGCTCGAAGCTTGCCGAGCTCGTCGCGGCGGTCGACGAAGGCGGCGTCGACGACACCGCCGCCGACCTGCTCGAGAACGTCCTCGAGCTCGGCCTCCAGACCGGGCGGATCCGCGCCTACTACGGACCGGGCGGCGAGCAGGCCGCCGTCGCCACGCTGCGGAAGCTGCCGCGGGGCCGTGCGCGCACGGGCAGCACGCGCGACGTGTCGGAGGCGCTGCAGGCCTTAGCCGGCAAGCGCCTCGACGCGGTCACGATCGCGGCCGTCTCGCCGGGTGCGTTCACCCTGTCGTTCCAGGCCGACGGCTTCGACCTCTCGGTGCGGCTCGACGCCCATGGCGCTCGGGTCACGAGCCTGGGCACATGAGCGAGCCGCGCTACTACATGGCGTGCCTCGACCTGCGCGGGCGCGACTGTCTCGTCGTTGGCGGCGGCCGGGTCGCCCTCGAGAAGGTGCACGGCCTGCTCGACTGCGACGCCCGCGTCACGGTGGTCGCACCCAAGATCGAGGAGGAGCTGAGGAGGCTGCCGGTGCGAGCCCTTCGCCGGCCGTTCGAGCCGCTCGACGTAGCCGGTCGGTTCCTCGTGATCGCGGCGACGAACGACCGTGCTGTCAACGCGGCCGTCTCGTCGGCGGCGGGCGCGCACGCGACGCCGTGCAACGTGGCCGATGACCCCGAGCTCTGCAGTTTCATCCTCCCGGCGATCGTGCGGCGCGACCCGATCGTCGTCGGCGTCTCGACGGGCGGAGCCTCGCCCGCTCTCGCGCAACGGATTCGCAGCGACATCGCAGACCTCGTCGGCCCGAGCCACGCCGAGCTGGCGCGGCGGCTCGCCGCGCTTCGGCCGTGGGCGAAGCGCGAGCTTCCGTCCTACGAAGCCCGCCGCGACTACTTCCAGGAGCTCGTGCGGGAGGCGCTGCCGTGAGCGTCGCCATCGTCGGCGCCGGGCCCGGCGATCCCGGGCTCGTGACGGTGCGCGCGCTCGAGCTGGTGCGCGACTGCGAGATCCTCGTCTACGACCGGCTCGTCTCCCTCGCGCTCGTGGCGGAGGCGACGGGCGCGGCCCGAATCGCACGGGAGAGCCTGACGCAGGACGAGGTGAATCACCTGCTCGTTCACCACGGCCGGCGCGGCCGGAAGGTCGTTCGGCTGAAGGGCGGCGACCCATTCATCTTCGGCCGCGGCGCCGAAGAGGTCGAGGCCCTCGCTGCTGCGGGCATCGAGTACGAGGTCGTGCCCGGGCTCTCGACGCTCACCGCCGTGCCCGGGCTCGCGGGGATTCCGCTGACCGCGCGCGGCGTGGCCTCGGAACTGACCGTCGTCACCGGTACCTCCGGCGACGGCAGCGACCTCGACTACGAGCGCCTCGCCGGCACGCCCGGAACGCTCGTGATCTTCATGGGGCTCGGCCGGCTCGAGGCGATCGCCGACGGCCTCATCCTCGCCGGGCGCCGGGTCGACGAGCCGGCAGCCGTGCTCTCACGGCTCTCGCTTCCCGACGCCGAATGTCGAACCGGAACGCTGGGGACGATCGCCGGC
>JALYLO010000202.1 GCA_030774175.1 Actinomycetota bacterium | reverse complement strand
GACGCCCCACGCGAGGCTAGCGCCGAGCGCCAGAGCGAGCGCGGTCAATCGACGTTGCGCGTTGCGGCGACCGCGTCGAGCTGGTTCGCGTGGTACAGCACGGCCGCTTCGGCGGTGCGCGCCGCGCGTGCGTCGTGGTGCGCGGCGACACAGTGCAGGAGCTCGGCCTTCTGCGCGGCGGTCAGTCTCTCCGCGCCCCCTTCGATCAGGCGCAGGCCGAGGTGCACGTGGCCGAGCAGCCGGCCCTCGTCGGTGGGCGTGAACGCCGGTCCTCGCCCCAGCTCGACCGTGCGGCCGACATCGTGCAAGAGGGCGGCGGCGAGCAGCAGATCGGAACGCAGACGGGGGTGCAGTTGCGACGTCTCGCGGCAGAGCGTCGCGACCCCCACCGTGTGCTCGAGCAGTCCGCCCGCGTAGGAGTGATGGTCGTCTGCAGTCGCCGGATACGCGCGGAGCTCGCGGTCGGCGAGCACCGCCCGCACCGTCGCCGCGAGCCCTGGGTGCGAGATCTCCGCCACGAGGAACTCCAGGAAGCCGTCGAGCTCGTCACCGTCCCGCCGCAGGGCCGGAGTGAGCGACGCAGGGTCGACGTCCGTTGCCTCGAGCGAGCGTACGTCGAGCTGCAGCCGGTCGCGGAAGCGCTCGACCCGGCCGAGCACGCGCACGGCGTCCCCCGCGGCGAAGCGCCCGTCGAGCAGCTCGACATCGTTCCAGATGCGTGCCTCGATGCGGCCCGTCGTGTCGACGAGCTCGAGCGCGAGGTACGCCGCGCCCGACTTCGTGTGCAGCTTTCGCTTCGTCCGGACGGCGTAGACGGCTTCGACGACCCGGTCCTCGGCCAGCTCGGCGATAGCCATCATCGAGCCAGTCTACGGCTGCACCCAGACACGGAAGCCCGCTTCCTCCCGGCTCTCCGCGATCTCGTCAAGCACGCCGGCGGCCGCCTGCCGGCGCCAGCCCAGGGCAGCGCCGAGGTCGGCGGCGGACAGCTCTCCTGCGGAGGCGAGCACGAGCCCGGCAAGCGCGCGACGCGACCGCTCCGGCGTCGGCAGCCGCTTAGGCAGTCGCCATTTGCGTGCCAGGAGGTCGTGGGCCATGGCGCCCCAGCTTCCCTCGCTCTCGTCGAGCCGGCCGTTCGTCAACAGGAGGTGCCGGTGGAGCGACGTGATCGCCTTGTCGATCGTCTTCTTGTCGCGCCCGAGCAGCACACGGAGCTCGGGGCCGGTCAACGGCTCACCCGCGCGGTCGATCGCATCGAGCACCTCGACCTCGGCGGTCTCGAGCTCCGGCTCGTCGCGGGCGGCGACGAGCGCGGGCACCGCAGCAGGAGAGACGAGCGCGACGGCGTGCGCGAGGTGCCTGCCGGCGCAGGCGAGGTTCCGGCCGGGCAGCTCGTCCTTGAGGCTCCAGAGGGTCGCCATCTCCTTCGTCCAGGCGACGAACCCGCCGTCGCCGTCGCGCACCGCCCAGTTGCGCTCGGGGCTGCCGTTCACCTGCTCCCAGAGCGACGGGAGGACGACGTTCGCTTTCGGGAAGAGGAGTGCGAGCCCGACTCGGTCGACCCACGCGGCAGCCTGCTTCGGTGTGCGCACGCGCGCCATCGTTCTCTAGTCTGCCCGTGTGGCCACCGTGCAGCCGTTTCGCGCCCTTCGCTACGAGACGAAGATCGCCGGCCCGCTCGAGGCGCTCGTGGCACCGCCCTACGACGTGATCTCGGAGGAGCAGCGGGCCGCGTACCTCGCCCGCAGTCCCTACAACATCGTTCACCTGACGCTCCCTGACTCGCCCAGGGAGGCCGCAGAGGATCTCGGCGCCTGGCGGACGTCGGGCGCCCTCTTCCGCGGTGGCGCCGCGTACTGGTGGGTCGCGCAGGACTCCATCGGCCCGGACGGCGCCGCGCGCGTGCGCGAGGGGTTCGCCGCCTCGGTCGAGGCGACACCCTACGATGCGGGCCAGGTGTTGCCGCACGAGCGGACGCACGCCGGCCCCAAGGAGGACCGCCTGCGGTTGCTGCGCGCGACTCGCACCCAACTCGAGCCGATCTTCCTGCTCTACGATGCGGACGCTCCGTTCTCGCGCCCGCAGGGCGAGCCGGCGATGGACGTGACCGACGGCGGCGTCCGCACGCGCGTCTGGCCGCTCGCTGCGCCTGAGGTGACGATCGACACGCCGCTTCTGATCGCGGACGGGCACCATCGGTACGAGACGGCGATCGCCTTTCGCGAGGAGGACCCCACGGCGACGCACACGTTCGCGATCCTCGTCTCCTCGCGTGCGCCGGGGCTCCAGATCTTCCCGACTCACCGGATCGTCCAGCGCGTCGGCGACGTCCCGGGCGACGAGGTCGACGGGCCCGGGCCCGGCGTGACGCTCTACCGCGAAGGCAGGTATCTCCGGGTCGCCACCCATGACGACTTCGGGCCACGAGTCGTCGAGTCGTTCGCGCCCGAGGGTGTCGGTTACACGGCGTCTGCCGAAGAGGCGATCGCCGCGGTTGACCGCGGCGAGGCGGCCGCGGCATTCCTGCTCCAGCCCGTCACCGTCGAGCAGGTCGCCTCGTTCGCGTACGAGGGCGAGACGATGCCGCAGAAGTCGACGTTCTTCTTCCCGAAGCTGACCTCGGGTCTCCTCCTGTATCCGGTCGACGGGGCGTGAGCCCTCCCGACTGGCTCGCGCTTTGCCGCCTGGCGCGGGACGACGTGCGCGCCGTGCTCGAATCGACGCATCGTCAGCGAGGAGGCGGGGATCAAGGGCTTGCGATCGCTTTGCCCGACGCCCCGCCGTTCGGCTCGTCGCCGCTCGATCTGGAGGGACGTTCAGGCGTCGTCGCAGCGGGCACGGAGCGGCTGTGCGCCAGGCTCACGACAGCGCTCATCGGCTGAGGGTCGGTAGCCTGGGTCCGTGCCCACGCGTGAAGAGATCCTGGCTGCGCTCGCGCTCGTGATCGATCCCGAGCTGCGCAAGCCGGTCACCGAGCTCGACATGGTTCGGGAGCTCCGGATCGACGGCGCCGATGTTGCCGTCACGATCGCGCTGACGGTCGTCGGCTGCCCGCTTCGCTCGAGCTTCGAGGAGCAGGTCGCGAGGCACGTCGGGACGCTGCCGAGCGTCGCATCCGTGACCCTGCACTTCGACGTGATGACGCCCGGCGAGCGTGCGGCGCTGACGACGAAGCTGCGGGGCGGCGCCGAGCCGAAGGGCGTGCAGCTGCCGGCGACCACGCGCGTGATCGCCGTCGCCTCCGGCAAAGGGGGCGTCGGGAAGTCCTCGCTCACCGTCAATCTGGCGGCGGCGCTCGCCTCGCTCGGCCACGAGGTCGGCGTCCTCGACGCGGACATCTACGGCCACTCGATCCCGCACATGCTCGGGATCCACCGGAAGCCGGTCGTCGTCGACAAGATGATCGTCCCGCCCGTAGCGCACGATCTGAAGCTGATGTCGATCGGGTTCTTCCTCGACGGCAACGAGCCGGTGATGTGGCGGGGGCCGATGCTGCACCGCGCGCTCGAGCAGTTCCTCCAGGACGTGCACTGGGGGGAGATCGACGTGCTCGTGGTCGACATGCCGCCCGG
>JALYLO010000201.1 GCA_030774175.1 Actinomycetota bacterium | reverse complement strand
TCAAGGCGATGATGTATCGCGAGCCCGACACGTGGCACGCGCTGATGGACAAGCTCGCCGACGTGTTCGCGCGCTACGTTGCGGCGAAGGCGCGCGCGGGGGCCGACGTCATTCAGGTCTTCGACTCTTGGGTGGGTGCGCTCTCGCCGTCGGACTACGAGGAGTTCGTTGCGCCGTACTCGGCGCGCATTCTCGCTGCGGTGGACGTGCCGACGATTCATTTCGGCACGGGGACGGCGACCTTGCTGCCGGCGATGGCCGACGCGGGGGGCGACGTGATCGGGCTCGACTGGCGCATCCCGCTCGATCGAGGCTGGACGGAGGTGGGCGAGGACCGGGGCGTGCAGGGCAACCTCGATCCGGCCGTGCTGCTCGGCCCGTGGGAGCGAATCGAGTCTGAAACGCGCGCTATTCTCGCGCGTGCCGGAGGGCGGCCGGGTCATGTATTCAACCTCGGGCACGGTGTGCCACCCAATGCAGACCCGGCCGTTCTCGGGCACCTCACCGAGTTCGTGCACGAGGCAACCGTAGAAGCGCGCGTGTGAAAGCGGCGGTCGTTCTGATGGCGTACGGCTCGCCGGAGCGGCTGGCCGACGTGCCGGCGTACTACTCGGACATCCGCGGCGGCCGCGCCATTCCCCCGGAGCTGATGGCGGATCTCGTCGAGCGCTACCGCCGGCTTGGGATCGAGGACGGGTCGCCGCTGAACGCGATCACCGAGGAGACACGCGAGGCGTTGGAGCGTGAGCTCGGCCATGTGCCCGTCTTCACCGGCATGAAGCATTGGACGCCGCGTATCGCGGAGGCAGCGGACGCAGCAGTTGCAAGCGGTGCGGACATGGTTGTCGGTCTGGTGCTGGCGCCGCACTACTCGTCGATGTCCATCGCCGGCTACCGCGAACAGCTGGAACGCGCGCTCGGCGGCCGGGCCGAGCTCGCGTTCATCGAGAGCTGGCACGACGAGCCCGGGTTCGTCGACCTACTGGCGGAGCGTGTCCGCGGAACGGACGCGCACGTCGTCTTCACAGCGCACTCGTTGCCGGCGCGCATCCTCGATGCGGGGGACCCCTATAAGGACCAACTACTGGAGACCTCCCAGCTAGTCGCAGAGCGCGCAGCGCTCGAGACATGGTCGTTCTCTTTCCAGAGCGAGTCCCAAACGGGCGAACCGTGGCTCGGCCCCGACATCCTCGACCACCTCCGGGAGCTGCAGGGCCGAGGGGTCCGCGAAGTGCTGGTGTGTCCGGTCGGCTTTGTCGCCGACCATCTCGAGATCCGCTGGGACCTCGACCACGAGGCCGCGGAGCTGGCCGAGGAGCTCGGCCTGGGCTTTCGGAGGATCGAGATGCCGAATGCCGAGCCGGCGTTCGTGCAGGTGCTCGCCGGGCTGGTGCGACGGGTGCTCGCGGTACCCTCGGAAGCGTGATCCGACCCGGCGAGATCGTCTCCGATCAGGCCTCGCGGTACTTCAAGGTCTATCCGCGCGAGTCGCGGCGGCTGAAGGACGTCGTCGTCGCACGCCGCCGGTCGCAGCCCGCGGAGGTGCGGGCGCTCACCGACGTGTCCTTCCGCGTCGATCCCGGTAGCGCGGTCGGGCTCGTCGGGCGCAACGGCTCTGGGAAGACGACGCTCCTGCGGCTGCTCTCCGGGATCATCAAGCCGACCTCCGGCAGCGTCGACGTCGGCGGGCGCGTCGGCTCATTGCTCGAGCTCGGGGCCGGCTTCCATCCGGATCTGACCGGTCGGGAGAACGTCTTCCTCAACGGCTCGATCCACGGCCTCAAGCGCGCCTACGTGCGCGAGCAGCTGGACGAGATCGTCGCGTTCGCCGGGCTTGAGCAATTCATCGACCTGCCGGTGCGGACGTACTCGTCCGGGATGTACATGCGCCTCGGGTTCGCGATTGCGGCGCACATCGACGCCGATGTCCTGCTGCTGGATGAGGTCTTTGCCGTCGGCGACGAGCAGTTCCAGCGCAAGTGCTTCGGCAAGATCTTCGAGTTCAAGCAGCGCGGTGGCACGATCGTGTTTGTCTCGCACGACGCGGCGGCGGTCGAGCG
>JALYLO010000200.1 GCA_030774175.1 Actinomycetota bacterium | reverse complement strand
ACGCTCGTCGTGCACCTTCCCGATGAGGGGCCGCGAGGCACGGATCGGCTCTTCAGTGAGCGGTATGCCTGCCCCGAACACGGCGGGAGCTTCGAGGAGCCGGCGCCGCGCAACTTCAGCTTCAACTCCCCTCACGGAGCGTGCCCCGCGTGCACCGGGCTGGGCAGCCGGCTGGAGATCGACCCCGATCGCGTCCTGCCCAACCAGGACTTGTCGATCGCCGAGGGCGCGGTGCTTCCGTGGCGGCGGATGGCGATCACCGACTCATGGTTCAGCAAGATCATCGAGTCGGTGGCGAGCCACTACGGCTTCCGCACCGACGTTCCGGTCCGCGACCTGCCCGAGCATGGTCGCCAGATCCTGCTGTACGGCAACAAGGGGGAGCGGGTGGCGGTCGTCTATCGCACCCGGCAGGGTCACGAGCACACGTTCAACACGACCTTTGAGGGCGTCGTGCCGAACCTCGAGCGGCGCTACCGCGAGACCGGCTCGGAGAACGTGAAGGCCGAGATCGAGCGATACATGACGACCAAGCCGTGTCCGACCTGCAAGGGGATGCGGCTAAAGCCCGAGGTGCTGGCGATCACGGTCGCAGACAAGAACATCATCGAAACCACGCAGCTCTCCGTGACCGAGGCGCTGCGGTGGTATGAGCGACTTCCGAAGCGCCTGACCGACCGCGAGAACCAGATCGCGCGCCAGGTGTTGAAGGAGATCCGGGCACGCCTCGGCTTCCTCGTCGACGTTGGCCTTGACTACCTGACCCTGAACCGCGCGAGCGCGAGCCTGTCCGGCGGCGAGGCGCAGCGGATCCGGCTGGCGACCCAGATCGGCTCCTCGCTGATGGGCGTCCTGTACATCCTCGACGAGCCCTCGATAGGGCTGCACCAGCGTGACAACGACCGCCTGATTGCCACGCTCGTGCGGCTCCGGGACCTGGGCAACACCCTGATCGTCGTCGAGCACGATGAGGACACGATCCGCGCCGCGGACTGGGTGATCGACATCGGTCCTCGGGCCGGTGAGCACGGGGGCGAACTGGTCCACTCCGGTTCGCTCGATGGGCTGCTCGCCAACGCGCGCTCGATCACCGGTGCCTATCTGCGCGGTGATCGCTCGATTCCACTTCCCGCACGTCGTCGTCCCGGGAATGGGCACTGGCTCACCGTGCGGGGAGCGCGCGAGAACAACCTGCAGGGAATCGACGTCGGTTTCCCGCTCGGGCAGTTCGTCGCGGTCACCGGCGTCAGCGGATCGGGCAAGTCGAGCCTCGTGAGCCAGATCCTGTATCCGGCGCTGGCACAGGTGATCTGGGGCTCGCGCGAGCCGGCGGGGAAGCATGACCGGATCGACGGCATCGAGCAGATCGACAAGGTGATCCAGATCGATCAGAGCCCGATTGGAAGGACGCCGCGCTCAAACCCGGCGACCTATACCGGTCTCTGGACGCCGATTCGCGAGCTGCTGGCGGCCGTTCCTGACGCTCGGCTTCGCGGGTACCTGCCGGGACGCTTCAGCTTCAACGTGAAGGGCGGTCGCTGCGAGGCGTGCCAGGGCGACGGAATCGTTCAGATCGAGATGCACTTCCTGCCCGATGTCTACGTGCTGTGCGAGGTCTGCAAGGGAAAGCGCTACAACCGCGAGACGCTCGAGATCCACTACAAGGGAAAGAACGTCGCCGAGATCCTGGAGATGACCGTCGAAGAGGCCCTCGAGTTCTTCAAGGCGGTGCCGACCATCAAGAACAAGCTTCAGACACTGTTCGACGTGGGAATGGGCTACATCCACCTCGGCCAACCGGCCACGACCCTATCCGGCGGCGAGGCGCAACGCGTGAAGCTCGCCACGGAGCTGTCGAAGCGGGCAACCGGCCGGACTCTCTACATCCTCGACGAGCCGACCACCGGCCTGCATTTCGACGACGTTGCTCGCCTGCTCAAGGTGCTCGGACGACTGGTCGACGCGGGCAATACCGTCGTCGTCATCGAGCACAACCTGGACGTGATCAAGAGCGCCGACTGGATCGTCGACCTCGGGCCGGAGGGCGGCAACGGAGGTGGCCAGGTGGTCGCCAGCGGTACCCCGGAGGCGGTCGCCGCGGAACCGTCCTCGTACACCGGGCAGCACCTCGGTTCGGTGTTGCGGCTCGGTGAGCGGCCAGCCGCCGCGCGCCGTCGACGCGAGCGCGACGCGGTTCCGGCGTAGGCAACCTCGCGGATGGCACTAGAGAGTCGCGACCAGGCAGTCGCACTCCTCAACGACTGGAATGAGAGCGCGTCGCTTCGCAAGCATGGCCTGCTCGTCGAGGCAGGAGTTCGAGGCTATGCGGCCGATGACGGGCTCGATCCCGTCACGGTCGAGCAGTGGGGGATCGCGGGCCTGCTCCACGACCTCGATTACGAGCGGCACCCCGACCCTACGGTGCACGGGGCGATTGGTGCCGACGAGCTGGCACGTCGCGGCTATCCCGTGGAGATCGTGCATGCGGTCCGCGCTCACAATGATGCCCTCGGCATCGCGCGAACGAGCCGGCTCGACCACCTCGTATATGCCTGCGACGAGATCGCCGGCTTCCTCGTTGCCGTTGCGCTCATGCGACCGACCCGACGTATGACGGATGTCGAGCCGGAGCACGTTCGCAAACGGATGAAGGACAAGGCGTTCGCTCGCGCGGTTCCGCGCGAGATGCTGCTCGCGGGCGCCGAGGAGCTGGGGCTCGATATCGACGAGCACGTGCGGCGGATGGTGAGGTATCTGATGGTCGTCGCACCCGAGGTTGGGCTCTAAGCGGTCAACCTGCCAGGTCGTGCAGCGAGCGGATGAGGCACCGGGGGTCGCGCCGCCCCAGGGCCGGCCAGCCCCATCTCAGCCAGGAACCTCGACGGCTTTGCCGGGTCGAAGGCGAGCGCCAGCTCCTCCGTTGCCCGCGTGACCGCGACGTATGCCAGCCTTCGCTCCTCCTCGAGGGCTCGCACTGGATCGAGCGCACCGACCAGCGCCCTTCGATTGGGGAAGCAATCCTCTTCGAACCCGATGATGATCACCAGCTCCCACTCGCGCCCCTTGGCCCCGTGCACGGTTACCAGCTCGATTGGGGCGCTTGGGTCGCGGAGGGACGCTAGTCGGGCACGCGCACGGTCGAGGGCCGCAACGAACGTGGCCGTCGACCGAAATGCGGCTGCCCAACCGAGGAGGGCATCGATCGCGGCATGGTCCGCATCGCCGACCTCATCCGCGGCGTCGACGCGGCGCCACCCGCGATGGGCGCGAAGCTGCGCGAGCGGTCCAAAGGGCGGCACCTCGTCCGGCAGCCTGCGCAGAGCGTCGGTGAGCGTCGTTACGACGGCCGCATCAAGGGGCGATGGGACGCTGATCGCGTGCGGGATTCCGGCACGCAACAGCGCGAGCATGGGCTGGAGAAGCTCGGCACGGGTTCGAGCCAACAGGCAGGCGCGTCGTCCGCCGGTCGCTCGCGCGGCCGCGAGCGCTGCGAGCCGGTCCGGCCAGTCGGGCGTGGCGGTTGGAACGGCGATGATTGGGCTCATTGGCGGGTTATCCCGACGGGACGACCGGTCCCGCGGGGCAGTCTCGCCGCCGGCGCTGATGCGCTTTGCGAACCGTTCGATGTTCGTGGCGATGAGGCGGCTCGACGCTGCGACGATCTCGGGAGGGCAGCGGTAGTTCATCGCCAGCTGCACGCGCCGCGCGTCGGGGTAGTGGACCC
>JALYLO010000199.1 GCA_030774175.1 Actinomycetota bacterium | reverse complement strand
GGGGGACGAGCCCGAGGTCGCGCACGGCCGTGAGGCGCCCGCCCTCGCAGACGGCGATCCCCGCGGATTCCTGCCCGCGGTGCTGCAGCGCATAGAGGCCGAAGTAGGTGAGCCGTGCGACGTCGCGTGACGGGGCGCGCAGGCCGAAGACGCCGCACATCAGCGAACCGTCCCGAGCTCGACAACGTCGTCCCAGGCGGGCCTGTCGGTGCCGGCGACCACGACGCCTTCACCGACTTCGTGCTGAGTCATCACAAAGTCTGTTCCGGACCAGGCAGCGGCCTCGGCCAGGGCGAGCTCGAGCCCACCGTCGGAAACGTCGTGCGTGAGCGAAAAGAGGTGCGCGTGGCGCCAGACGAAGTCCACGAGACCGTGGCCGAGGCCGCGCAGGAGGTAGACGGTGTCGCCGCGCTGCCAGCGGTCGGGGATCCGGGTCACGTCGCGCACGAGGCCGACGCAGCCGACAAACGGCGTCGGCGGGATCGGCGTGCCGCCCGTCTCGTTGTACAGCGAGACGTTCCCTGAGATGACCGGAATGCCGAGCGATTCCGCCGCGCGCGAGATTCCCTCGATTGCCTGCTCGAGCTCCCAGCCGATCTCCGGCTTCTCCGGGTTGCCGAAGTTGAGGCAGTCGGTGAGCGCGAGCGGCTCGCCGCCGGCGCACGCTACGTTCATCGCGGCTTCCATCACCGCGCGCCAGCCGGCCTCCAGCGGGTCGCGGCAGCCGAGCGGCGGCCCGTCGAGGGAGACCGCGATGCCTCGACGGCCGTCGACCCTCAGCACCGCGGCGTCGAGCCCCGGCCGGCGGACCGTCCGCGAGCCGACCAGCTGGTCGTACTGCTCGAACACCCAGTTCTTGGCCTCGTCGTTGACCGGGTCGACCGCCGCCGGTTCGACCGGATGCGGTGCCCGCTCCACGTCGTAGCGAGGGCACTCGTCCGTGAGCAGGGCGGCGGGGATCGACCCGACGATCTCGTCGTCGTGGAACGCGCGCAGCTCGCCGTGGCCGGTCACCTCGCCGATCACGGTGCACGGCAGCTCCCACCGCTCGCAGACTGCCCGCACCACGTCGATCTGCTCGGGTGCGACGACCGCGACCATTCGCTCCTGCGATTCGGAGATCATGATCTCCCACGGCTCCATCTCCTGCTCGCGCAGAGGCACGCGGTCGAGGTGGACGTCGACGCCCATGCCGTCGCGCGCCATCTCGGAGAGCGACGAGGCGAGTCCCGCGGCGCCGCAGTCCTGGAGCGAGCGCACGAGGTCGCGCTCCACGAGCTCGAGCGACACCTCGATCAGCGCCTTGCCGCGGAACGGGTCGCCGATCTGTACGGACGGGCGTTTCTCGTCCGAGCCCTCGAGGTCCTGGGAAGCGAGGACGGAGGCGCCGCCGATCCCGTCACGGCCGGTCAGCGCGCCGTAGAGGACGAGCGCGTTTCCGACGCCCTGAGCCTTTGCGGAGAGGACGCGCTCCGTGGGGAGCAGTCCCACGCACATCGCGTTCACGAGCGGGTTCGCCGCGTACGCCTCGTCGAAGCCGCACTCGCCGCCGACGTTCGCGACGCCGACGCAGTTGCCGTAGTGCCCGATGCCCGCGACTGCACGCTTGAAGTGCCAGTCGGGCGCGCCGAAGCGCAGCCCGTCGAGCAGGGCGATCGGACGCGCGCCCATCGCGACGATGTCGCGCAGGATCCCGCCGACGCCCGTCGCGGCGCCCTGGAACGGCTCGACCGCCGACGGGTGGTTGTGTGACTCGGCCTTGAAGGCGACTGCGACACCGTCGCCCAGGTCGATCACGCCGGCGTTCTCGCCCGGCCCCTGGAGCACGCGCTCGCCGCCCGAGGGGAGGCGAGCGAGCAGGCGGGCGGAGTGCTTGTAGCCGCAGTGCTCCGACCAGAGCAGCGAGAAGACCGCGAGCTCGAAGTCGTTCGGTCCGCGACCGAGCAGCTCCTGGATACGATCGAACTCTCCGTCCGTGAGACCGAGAGCGCGGTGGAGCGGCTGCTGGACGACCGAGCTCAGGCGGCAAGTGTACCGGGGGGCTCCGACGGTCTCCGCCTCGCGGGAAGGGTCGCCGCGCGCCCGCCGTTTGATCTCACAGAAGCCGACCGAGGACGGTTACACCAGGGAGACGATGACTCGCCGTTACGTATTCATGTTGATCGCGCTCGCCGCCATCTGGGGCGCGTCGTTCATGTTCATCAAGGTCGCCGTGCGCGAGCTCGAGCCGCTCGCCCTCGTCTCGTCGCGCATCCTGCTCGCCTCGCTCGTGCTCGTGCCGGCAGCGTTCCTCGCGGTCGGCGTCCGTGAGGCGGTGCAGCAGTTCCGCGCCGCCGTCGGGCGCCTTGCCGTCATGGGCCTCGTCAACTCCGCCTTCCCCTTCTTGCTGCTCGCGTGGGCGGAGACGCGCCTGGACGCGGGCCTCGCCGCGATCCTCCAGGCCGCGGCCCCGCTCTGCACCGCCGTGATCTCGATGCGCTTCGGCAGCGACCGCGTCACCGGCTCGCGCCTCGCCGGCGTGGTGCTCGGATTCCTCGGCGTCGCCCTGCTCGTCGGCGCGCACACGGGCGGCGACCTCTTTGCAGCCCTCGCCGTCGTCGGGACCGCTGTCTGCTACTCGTCGGCGGGCGTCTTCGGAGCGCACAAGCTCAGGGACACGCATCCGTTCGTCGTCGGCGCGGGCTCGATGGTGACCGCCCTCGTGGTCGTGGCGCCGTTCGGGCTGGCGGCTCTGCCGGGACACATGATCGGCGCGAAGGAGCTCGGCTCGGTGCTCGTCCTCGGCCTCGTCTGCACCGGTGTCGCATACATGCTGTTCTTCGCGATCCTGCGGGGCGCGGGCGCATCCCGCTCGATCCTCGTCACCTACCTCGTGCCGGGCACCGGTCTCGTCTACGCCGCGCTGCTGCTCGGCGAGCAGGTCCGGCTGACCGCCATGCTCGGGCTCGCGCTCATCCTCGGCGGCGTCGCGCTCGGGGCCCGGCGGCGGCGCGCGCCCTCGGTGCCACAAACGACGTGATCGCGCTGCGCCGCGCGAGCCCCGCCGACGTCGACTGGCTCGTCGAGCTCTATACCGACGAGGAGACCGAGCCGTTCCTCGGCGGCCGCAACCCGCGCGACGCGGCCACGATCGGCGCAGAAGTCGATCGCTCGCTGGACGAGCCCCAGAAGACCGGCCGCATGATCGTCGAGGTCGACGGCGAGCGCGCCGGGGCGATGGCCTTCGACGAGCTCAGCCAGGCGAATCGGATCGCGCACCTCGGCGGCCTCGCCGTGCATCCGGGCTTCCGTGGGCGCGGCGTCGCCGACGAGGCTGCGCGGCAACTCCAGCGGTACCTGTTCTTCGAGCTCGGCTACCACCGCCTCGAGCTCGCCTGCTACGGCTTCAACGATCGCGCGATCAGGCATTCCGAGCGAGTCGGGTTCGTGCGCGAGGGCGTGAAGCGCCGCGCGTATCTGCGCCATGGGGAGTGGCAGGATGCGGTGCTCTTCGCGCTGCTCCGCGAGGACCTGGAAGGATGAGCACATGACATCGCGCTATCTCCACACGATGGTTCGCATCACCGACGCGGACGCGAGCCGCGCCTTCTACGAGGCGCTCGGCTTCGATTTCCGCCGCTCCTCGCCGATCGTCCGCAACGGGGAGACGGAGGCGACGCTCTACTTCTTCGGCTTTCCCGGCCAGGAGGAGGAGCTGGAGCTGACGTTCAACCACGACGGCAGCACGTACGAGCTCGGCACGGGCTACGGTCACATCGCGATCGGCGTCGACGACCTCGACTCGACACTCGCGCGGCTCGCCGAGCAGGGCATCGAGCCCGAGCGCGCGCCGTACCAGGTGCGGGAGGGCGGCTCGTGGCTCTGCTTCGTGCGTGACCCTGACGGCTACCGGATCGAGATCATCGGGCGCAGCGCCTAGACTACTGGTCCGGCAGGACGCCGTCGCGGTAGCGCGACTCTTGAGCCGCCGGGACGTTCGCATACGCAACCTCCCCGTCCTGTGTCTCCGCGTCGGGGCAGGCGCCGTGGCGACGCGCGGTCTCGTCGACCGTGTAGTAGCCCCACGGGCCGTCCTTCCGGCGCGAGTTCGGGGCTCCAACCCGCCGCGGTGTCACGAGCCCGAGCGTGGTGGACAGGTTCGCGTCTTGGCATTACTTCTTGTTGTATTCCTCGACCGATGTGACCTTGTCAAGCCCGGGATCGACGAGCGCGCGGTCGCTTCCGGGCCCGCCGTTGAGGCGGTCGGCGGCGCCATCCTTGGCGTTGAGCCAGTCGTTGCCGGCGCCTCCGACCAGCGTGTCGGAGCCCGGCCCGCCGTTGATCTGGTCGTTCCTTGCGCCGCCGTCGATCCGGTCGTTTCCGGCGAGGCCCGCGATGATGTCGTTGCCGCCGAGCCCGCAGATGACATCCGGCCCGGAGGTCCCGATGAGATGGTCGTTGCCGATCGTGCCGCGGATGGTGCATGGATCCTTGGCGGCCATCGGCTGCCAGTCGGGGACCATCTGGTAGGTGAAGCCGGACGCGCTGATCAGGCGCGTCGGCGAGCTTCCGTCCGCGGTCATCACAAACAGCTTGCGACTGTCCTTCGCGGCTCGGTCGCTGACGAAGACGATGCTCTTGCCGTCGGGCGAGAAGGCTGCGAGCGCGTCGAGGGCCGGCGAGTTCGTGAGCTGGGTGACGCCGGTGCCGTCGGGATGCATCTTGTAGATGTCCAGGTTGCCCTTCTCCGCCCGGTCGGACTCGAAGACGATCCACTTGCCGTCGGGCGACCAGTTCGGGTTCTCGCTGAAGTTCGGCGAGTTCGTGAGCTGCGTCTTGCCGCTCCCGTCGCCGTTCATCACCCAGACGTCGCGCTTCGAGCCGTTCGAGGATTCGACGGTGTAGGCGATCTTGTCCGTACTCGACCAGGACGGGTCCTGCTCGTTCGAAGACGAGCTCGTCAGCTGCTTCGGGCTCGACCCGTCGGCGTTGACCGCATAGATGTCCCAGTTGCCGTTGCGGTTCGTCTCGAACGCCATCTGGCTTCCTTCTCCCGACCAGGTTGGATCGATGTCCCAGCCGCGCGAGAACGTCACCTCACGCTGGTCGCTCCCGTCCGGGCGGATGGTGAAGATGTCGGGGTCGCTTCCCACCTTCGAGTAGGCGATGTGCTGGCCGTCGGGCGAGAAGGACGCGCCGATGTACTGGTCGGCCGTGCCGGTGTTGGCAAGGCGAACGAGCCCGCTGCCGTCGGGATTGACGAGCACGAGCGAACCGCTTTGATCGTTGAAGACGATCCGGCCGTTCTTGCCCGGGAATGCTGAGCGCGTTGCGCCCGCCCCGACCGCGGCCACAGCTGTCACGGCCAGACCGAAGCACAGCACTGCCGCCAGGCCGATCAGCCGGCGACGCGAGGAGCTCCACATGGTTTCACCTCCGGTCGAGTGTTTGTTGGCGGTACGGCGCGGTCTGCGCCGAGCGCCTTCATCGCTGCGCCCCTTCTGCGAGTGCGGCGACTGCCGCGACGAGACCTGGTGCGTCGACGTCGCCCGGCAGCGAGTCGGCGGCGCCGGCGAGCCGCGC
>JALYLO010000198.1 GCA_030774175.1 Actinomycetota bacterium | reverse complement strand
GGATCCTCGACTGGTCGGACTCCGTGTTCGAAGAGTTCAGCGGCTGGTTCACCGGCAAGACGAGCCCGGTGCACCTCTTCTGGCACAGCCTCGACCTCGCCGTCACCCGCTTCTCCGGCCGGCCAGGCGCTCCGATCGACGCCGATCCCGTCACGCAGGAGGCCTACTCGCAAGAACTGATCTCGTTCGGATTCTGGGCCGGCGACGACACCGTGGGCGACGCCGCCTACTACTCCTACACCTCCCCGGAGCCCGAGGGACTGCGCGACCAACCGCTGCCCGTGGGCGAATGGATCGAGTTCGGCTCCGGCTCGTTGGCGGTCCTCTCCTACGAGGAGGTGCGTCGCGCGCGCGACCCCAGAACGACGCTGCTTGCGTTCTGCCAGAGCGCCTACGAGGCCGGCGCTCGCCTCGCCGGCTGGGACACGGCCGGCTTCGAATCGAACTGGTGCCCCACCCCGAACCAGCTCGAACAGCTCCACGCGAGCGCTGCCGCCGACTTCGGCCGTACCAAAGAGCGCTCCTAGACTAGCGCCGCAGCGGCCGCGGACGAGGCGTTAGCGAAGGGCGGGGTCGGTGCCGCCTCGGAACAGGGCGACTGCTTCCCAGCAGTAGCGGGCGACGACCGAGCGGTAGGGCCGAAAGCGCTCGCCCAGCGGGCCGAGCTCCTTGGCGCCCGGTGGTGGGTCGAGCCTCCACGCCAAGCCGTAGCCCTGACGAACGCCGAGGTCGTCGACGGGCCACACGTCGAGCCGGCGCAGCTCGAACATCAGGTACATCTCCGCCGTCCAGCGGCCGATGCCGCGCACGGTGACAAGCGCCGCAATGAGCTCTTCGTCGCTGAGCCGCGACGACCGATTCAGGTCAACTGTGCCGTCCAGGATCTTGGCCGACAGGTCGCGGAGCGACGCCAGCTTGTTGCCGGACAGCCCGGCGGCTCGGAGCGCCTCATCGGGTACTGCTGTCAGTGTCACGGGTGTCAAGGTGTCGCCAACCGTCGCGCGGACCCGCTGATGGATCGCTTGGGCGGCGCGCCCGGCAAGCTGCTGATAGACGATCGAGCGAACGAGCGCGCCGAAGTGCCCATCCGGGTTGCCCGGCCGGTAGCTGATTGGTCCAACAAGCCCGACGAGGTGCGCCAGGACGGGATCACGGGCCGCCACCTCATTGATCGCCGCAGACAGCGAAGTTCGGGTCACAAGGTCCTCACACAGCCGTACCGCAGACCTGACGAGGCCATCTTACTCATCGGCCCAGGTCATCCATCTGCGGCGGCGGGAAGTGGCACGCCGAGGAGTTCGGCTTCGCTTTCGCCGATCTGTTCGGGGACTTCGACGTGGCGGGCTCGCACTCGGCCGAGTGCGAGTGCAACGACTGCGGCGCCGACGCCTGTCGCGACCATCAGGAGCCACGCGCGGTGGAAGCTGTGGAGGGCCGTGCCGGCGCGTGGCGTCCCGAGTATGGCGATCAGGGAGGCGATCCCGACAACGGCGCCGATCTGGCGAGAGGTGGCGGAGATCGCGCTGCCGGTGGCGAATCGCGTGCGCGGTAGTTCGGCGACGGCGGCGCTCGAGAAGGCGGAGAAGGACAGGCCGACTCCAGCGCCGGTCAGGAGTATGCCGGGCAGGAAGTGCGAAGCGTAGGCGTGCTGTTCGTCGGCGGACAGTGCGAGGACGAGCGCGCCGGCGGCGAAGATGAGCCCGCCGGGAACCGCGACGACACGCTGTCCGAACTTGTCGGCGAGGCGGCCGCCGATCGGTGCGGCGAGCGCTGCCATCAGGGGTCCTGGGGTGAGGGAGACGCCGGCATGGAGCACGCTGTAGTGCCAGACGCCCGTCAGGAAGAGAACGTTGCCGAGCAGCAAGGCGTAGAAGCCGGCGGAGAAGGTGAACACGCCGGCGTTGGCGACGGCGAAGGAGCGCACGCGGAAGAGGGCGAGCTCGAAGATCGGCGCGCGGTGACGGGCCGAGCGCGCGACGAAGAGCGGCGCAAGCACGGCCGAGCTGACGAATGCCGCGACGATCCGAGTCGAGGACCAGCCCCAACTCGGACCCTCGACGATCGCCAGCGACAGGACCGCGACCGCTCCGGCCAGGAGCAGGGCGCCGATCGGGTCGGGGAGGGAAGCCTGCTCGTCACGCGTCTCGACGAGCAATCGGCGCGCGGGGACGAGCGCGGGAAGCCCGATCAGGAGATTGACGAAGAAGACCCAGCGCCAGCTCTGCCAGTCGACGAGCACGCCGCCGAGGCTGGGACCGGTGGCGGCCGCGACGGCGCCGGTCGCGCCCCAGAGGGCGGTCGCCGTCGCCCGCTGCTCGAGTGGGAACTCCGGGAGGATGAGCCCGAGCGAGGTTGGCACGAGGATCGCGCCGCCGACCGCCTGGAGCGCACGGGCTGCGATCAGCACGTCGACGTTCCAGGCCAGCCCGCACACGGCCGAGGAGGCGAGGAAGAGCAGCACGCCGGCGAAGAAGAAGCGGCGGCGGCCGAAACGGTCGGCGAGCCGCCCGGCGGGAACGAGCGCGGCGGCGAAGAGAATGTTGTAGGCGTTCAGGACCCACGAGAGGTGGGCGAGCGAGGCGTGCGCGAAGGAGGTGCGCAGGTCGGGGAAGGCGATGTTCACGATCGTCACGTCGAGGAAGCCCATGAAGGCTGCGATCGAGGTGACCAGCAGAACCTTCCAGCGACGCGCCATCTCCCTGACCTCCTGTCGGTTGCGTGAAGCCAGTTTCTTTTTACCAGAAGTCGGTTGCATCACGCAAGTGAGAGGGCTAGGCTGGAGTCGTGCTCAAGCGCACCTATGACGGCCAGGTCTGCTCGATCGCCCGCACCCTCGAGGTCGTGGGCGAGCGTTGGACGCTGCTGATCATCCGCGACGCGTTCCTCGGCCGACGCCGCTTCGACGAGTTCCGCGACAGCCTCGGCATCGCCAGCAACGTCCTCACCGACCGGCTCAACCGCCTGGTCGACGAGGGGGTGCTCGAGCGAGTTCTCTATAGCGAGCGCCCCGAACGGTTCGAGTACCGGCTGACCGAGAAGGGCGCGGAGCTCCGCGTCGCCCTGCTCGCGCTGATGCAGTGGGGCGATCGCTACTTGCTGGACAAGCCACCGCGCGTCGCGCGGCGAAGGAGCGACGGCTCGCCGGTGCTGGCAGCGATCGTCGCCGGGGACGGCACGATCCTCGCCCCGCACGAGGTCGAGACCGTGCCCGGCGCGGCCTAGACGTATCATCGCCAGCCGTGCCGGACCTCGCAGCGCTGAAAAATGCCGCGCGCGCCGCGATCGTCATGCCGGCGGTCTTCGCGCTCGCGGACAAGGTGATCGGGCAACCGCAGACGTCGATCTTCGCGGCCTTCGGATCGTTCGCGATGCTCGTGTTGGTCGAGTTCGGAGGACCGCGGCGGACCCGCTTCCTCGCATACCTCGGGCTGGCGTTCGTCGGCGCCGCATTCATCACGCTCGGAACCCTCTGCTCGCGAAACCCATGGCTCGGCGCAGGCGCGATGGCGGCCGTCGGCTTCGTCACCCTCTTCTCGGGCGCGATCAGCGGTTACTTCGCGGCGGCCGCGAGCGGCGCGATCCTCACGTTCGTCCTGCCGGTGACGATCCCGGCGCCGGACTCCGCGATTCCGGACCGCCTCGAAGGCTGGGGCCTCGCGTCCGGTGTGGGGATCTGCGCGGTCATGCTCCTCTGGGCGCCTCGTGGGCGCGCCGACCTTCAGCGCCACGCGGCCGCTGCGTTGCGCGCCGTAGCGGACTTCGTGAACGCGGACCGGGAACAGTTGGACGAGCGCGCACGCCTTGCACGCGAGGCAGTCGACGGTCTGGGCCGGCGTCTTCTCGGCACCCAGCACCGCCCGACCGGTCCCACCGGGCCGACAGCGGCGCTCGCTTCGCTTCCCGACGAGCTGGACTGGCTCCTGTCGTTTCTCGCACCGTCGGCCGAGTTGCCTGCGCTCGAGCTCGCCTGCGCAGAGGACGCGGAAGCGATGGCGGCGGCCGCCGCCGTGCTTCGCGCGAGCGCGGAGACACTCGAAGGTGGTGTGGGACGGCCCGATTTCGCACGGCTCGATGCAGCGCGAGACTCCGTGGCGCGCGCGCTCATGCGACGGCTGCCGGAGCTGCCGCCCGATACGCCCGCCGGTGGGGTCCCGGAGGCGCTGGAGCCGCCTTTCCGGATCCGGGCGGCAACCTACTCCGCCCGCCAGGTCGCCGGCTACGCGTTGCTTGCGACCGGGAGGGACGCACCGGAGCTCGGTCACGGCGATCTCGCGCAGCCGCCGTCGCCGCGTGCGGCGCTCGAAGCGACGGAACAGCTCACGGTCGAGCACGCCAGCGTGGGCTCGGTGTGGTTCCAGAACAGCGTCCGCGGCGCCGCCGGGCTCGCGGTCGCCGTGTTCATCGCCCAGCGGACGGGTCTCCAGCACGGGTTCTGGGTCGTGCTCGGGGCGCTCTCCGTGCTGCGCTCGAACGCGCTCGGCACCGGCCGATCCATTCTCAGCGCGCTCGCGGGGACCGCGGTCGGAATCGTCGTCGGCGCGCTGCTCGTGATTGGCATCGGCACCCACGAGGCGGTGCTGTGGGGCGTGCTGCCCGTCGCAGTCCTACTCGCCGCCTATGCGCCGCGGGCGATCTCGTTCGCCGCGGGCCAGGCGGGCTTCACGGTAGTCCTCTTCGTGCTCTTCAACCTCATCCAGCCGGTCGGCTGGAGGGTGGGGCTCGTTCGCGTCGAGGACGTCGCCATCGGCTTCGCGATCAGCCTCGGGGTCGGTCTCCTGTTCTGGCCGCGCGGTGCGGGTGCGCTCCTCCGCGACAACCTGGCGGCCGCCTACGCGCGCGGCGCGGACTGCGTCGTCGCCACAGCCCGGCAGCTGATCGAGGGAGGAGACTCCGAGGACGCTGCTCGTGCAGGGCGGGCCGCGGACACCGCGCTCCACCGGCTCGACGACGCCTTCCGGCAGTACCTCGCCGAGCGCTCGGCGACAGCGTTGAACGTGGAGGACGTCGCGGCGTTGGTCGGCGGCGCGTCGCGCGTCCGCCGGGCAGCGCAGTCGCTCACATCGCTCGGGCGCATGGCGGACGGCGCTGCGCGACTCGAACGCTGCGGCGAGAACCTCGACGGCGAGCTCAATGCTCTCCATTCGTGGTACGTCACACTCGGGTACGCGCTCGTGAACCGGCGCCCCGTGCCGCCGCCGCACATCCGCGACGCCCAAGGCAGCAGCCGCCTGCTCGCCTGCGTGCGCGACGCCGCCCGCGGCCGCGACGAGCCGACGGTCAAGGCTGCGCTCGTCCTGCTCTGGGCCAGCCAGCATCTCGACAACCTCTGGCGTCTCGAGGCGCACCTCGGCGAGCGCGCACGCGCGGCAGGCGCGGCCTCGGCGGAGGCAGGAGCGCTCCGTAAGCTCAGGACTCTTGCCTTCTAGCGTATGAAGATGAATCCGAGCGTCGCGACGCCGAGGACGCCGGCGATCCCGGCGAGAACTAATGCATTCTTCGTCGGGAGCGGAGCGAAATCTCCTGCCTCGAGCGCCTGCTCGACCCGAGCAAATCGCTGACCGCCGTACGCGACGAGCACGATCGCGAGCACTGCGAAGCCCGCCCCAAGGAGCTCGAACGGCCAGCGCGTCACGTGCGCCACGTCCGGGACGATCTTGCCGGCGCCCACCGCGACTGCGAGTGCCGTTAGACCGGTTCTCAGCCAAGCAAGGAAGGTCCGCTCGTTTGCGAGTCGAGTCCTGCGGGTTGCGTCGGCCAGGTCCGTGTCGGGAATGAGCTCACTCTACGGCTGCTCGGGGTAGCGCTCGCGCTTTGCGCGAAGCCGAGCAACCCTCGCCACCAGGCCTCAGACGTCGAAGCCGAGCTCGTCAAGCGATTCGTGAAGTTCCTCGGCGTCGTCGTACACACGGAACGCGCCGGCGTTGAGGAGCTCGTCCGAGCCGTAGCCGCCGCTCAGGAGCCCGATGCTGAGCATGCGCGCACGGCGGGCCGCGAGCAGGTCCCAGACTGCATCGCCGACCACGTAGCACTCGTCTGGCTCGACGCCCAGCGCGGCCTGGCAGGCGAGGAAGAGATCCGGCTCCGGTTTTGCGCGCGCGACATCGC
>JALYLO010000197.1 GCA_030774175.1 Actinomycetota bacterium | reverse complement strand
GTTCCGCCCGCCTGCTGCAGGTTGTCCCGGTCACGACGACGACGCCGTACGTCGAGTACGGCGGCGATCGATCCTCAGCCGGTGGGCACCGCCGCGGCCGGGGTGGCCGCGGCCTCTGCCGGCTGCTCCTGCCGCACGTGATGGGCGAGCCAGCCGAAGAGCCCGAGTACGAGGATCGCGTTCAACGGGTGGAACGCCCCGCCCCAACGGCCGAGGCCGGCCAGGATCGTCTGCACGAACGCCAGAATCGGCGCGAGGATCGAGACGGTGCGGATGCGCTTGTTCGGGTGCCACGCGAGCAGCGCCACGATCAGGAACAGCAACGCTCCGGGCAGCGTGAGGAAGAACCCCAGCGCACGATGCGGATCGAGTGTCTTCGAGTTCGCAATGCACCTTGCGGCGGCCTTGTTGCAGTCGTCCGAGTGTTCGATGTTCTTCAGGCCGAAGATGCCTTCGCCGGCCAGGAAGACCTCGACGATGATCAGGATCGCGTAGAGCGCCGCAAACCACTTCAGCACAGAGGTTGCACCACGCCGGACGCCGCTCATTCGTTTTTGTCTCCCTCGGTCGGATTCCCGTTCGAACGTACTGAACGGGGCCGGATCTGACAACCCCGTGATCGCCGTCGCGCCGCCCGAGACCGCCGGGCCGTTCCGCGGAAAGGGCGGAATTTCCGGGCTTTCCCGGCTCGGCGGCAGTCGCAGATCCCGGCATCGGCGCAGTCTCACCCCGCGATCAGCAAGGATTGAGCCGATTTCTCTACCGAGGAGGACACGCAGATGTTCGGACGATCCAGCACCGCGAGAGGTGTGGTCGCGGGCGCAGCGGAGACTGCGTCGCCGTACGTCGACCGGCTCGCGAACGACGAGAAGCTCCGCCGCCGCCTTGTCGCAGGCCTGGCCGCCGGGCTGGCGGCGCGCGAGCGGGCGCGGCAGCAGGCCGGCCTGGTCGGTGGCGCGCGGCGGCTCGCTTCAGACCCGGTGTTGCGGGCGCACCTGGCCGAGCTGGCGCTTCAGCTGCGCAAGGCCCAGGGGCAGGTGAAGCAGGTGAAGAGGAATCGCAGCCACAAGGTTCGCAATACGCTGCTCTTCGCTTCCGGCGTCGGAATGATCTTCGCAGCCGCACCGTCGCTGCGCGCCGCGCTCGTGAGCAAGGTCCGTAGCGGCAACGAATGGGCAGCGGAGGCGTGGGCGGGCGGCGACGGGAACGCTCCCGACGAGGTGGTGGACGAGGGCGCCCCGATAACGTCGTAATCGCGGAATGACGCCGTGGGAGGGCCTCCTCCGAGGGAGGCCTCCCACCTGATCGCGGCGTTCGCGCGGCGATGGTCTTGTCCGAGGCAGGATCGGTGCCGTTTTGCGCGGCCCGGCAGCCGCGGTAGAGTCCGCTGCATGAAGGGCCAGCAGAAGCCGAAGAAGGGGCAGAAGAAGGCGCCCCAGAAGACGCTGAAGGAAAAGCGCGCCGAGAAGCGCGCATCCGAGAAGACCACGCGCGGGCTTTAGGTCTCAGGCCTCCGCTGGACCTGCCGGCACGCGGCGCACGTTAGGCTTGCCGCATGGACGTCGAGGAACGGATCGAGGAGGGGACCGCAGGCGGCGCCGCGCGCGACCTCCAGGCCGTCTATCGCTTCTACGAGCTCGCCAAGCGGGCCGAGTGGCAGGTCAAGGACATGCCGTGGGGCGAGCTGCCCCCGACCCCCGAGTATCGCGGCTCACCGCAGAAGCTCGCACGCCGCCAGGACATCTGGCGGTCCGTGATCACGCAGCAGCTCCAGGCCGACGAGCTCGCAGTCGAGATGTCGACGCAGCTCTTCGCGATCGCGCCCGACCACGAGGCGAAGCTGTACTACACGACGATGGTGCAGGACGAGTCGCGCCACACCGAGGCCTGGCTGAAGCTGATCCACCAGGCGGGCGGCATGGGCGAGCGTGACCCGTACCTCGACGCGCTCGCACACATGACGCTCGACGCCGACACGCTGGAGGAGAAGGTCTTCCTCATGCAGGTGTTCTACGAGCGGTTGATCATCCCGCGCTTCCGGATGATCGCCCGTTCGTCGCGCGGCACGATCCTCGAGGACCTCTGCAACCGGCTCACGATCGACGACGGCATCCACCACGGTGCCGGAATGGCCTACGAGCGCGTGCTGCTCGAGGGCGCAGGCAGGAAGGTCACGAACCGGCTCATCGACGCTGCGAACCGCATGCTGCCGCTCTTCGCCAAGCACACGCTCTGGCGTCCGAAGGCGCGCGAGTTCATCGGGGGTCTGATGCGCGAGGCCGACATCCGCATGCTCAAGGAAGACCTCGAGCAGGGCATCCGCCTCGCGGAGTCGCTGGGCATCGACGCCAGCGGCATCGAGCTTCCTTACTAAGCTTTCGCTCGTGACGGCGCGTCCTCTGACCGGCGGCTGCCTCTGCGGCGGCGTGCGCTTCGAGATCACCGAGCCGCTGCGCTCCTCGTCCTACTGCCACTGCACGCGCTGCCAGCGTCGCACCGGCACCGGCTCGTCAGCCCAGGCACGGGTCGCACCGGGATCGCTTCGCATCGTCGCGGGAGCCGAGCTGGTCGGGGAGTACGCCCCAGCGGACGGCTGGCCAAAGTGCTTCTGCACAGCATGTGGTGGCGCGCTCTGGAGCCGCGACCCGGCTGACGAGGACGCCAAGAGCGTTCGCCTCGGGACGCTCGACAGCGATCCGGGCATCCGCCCGCAGTGGCGGCAGTTCACCGCCTACGCAGCGAGCTGGGAGCCGATTCCCGATGACGGCCTCCCGCGCTATCCCGAACGCCGGCCGACGCCGTAGCGAGCCGCCGAGCGACGACGGCGCCAGTCCGAACCAGGTTCAATACCGGCATGTGCTTCGACCTCGACTCCTCGCCGCCGATCCCGGTGATCGCCGGCGCCGCGGTTTCGCACGACGACGTCGTGCTGAGCGCCGCCGACGGCACCGACTTTGCGGCCTTCGTCGCGACGCCCGACGATCGGGCAACGACCGGCGTCGTGATCCTGCCGGACGTACGCGGCCTCTACCGGTTCTACGAGGAGGTCGCGCTGCGGTTCGCCGAGCGCGGGATCGCCGCGGTTGCGCTCGACTACTTCGGACGCACCGCCGGCGTCGCGAAACGCGACGACCAATTCGAGTACATGCCGCACGTCGAGCAGCTGACCGATGTCGCGGTGCAGGCCGATACGCGGGCGGCCGTCGAGCGGCTACGCGAGCTCGGCTGCACCTCGATCTTCACGCTCGGCTTCTGCTTCGGCGGCCGGGCGTCCTGGGTCGCAGCCGCCTCGGGCCACGGCCTCGCCGGCGCGATCGGCTTCTACGGCTCTCCGACGCGCGAGCGCGGTGGCGCGAGCGTCGTACAGCGTGCCGCTGAGCTCGAGTGCCCGATCCTCGCTCTCCAGGCCGGCGACGACCAGGGCATCACCGCCGAGGATAACGCCGCTTTCGAGCGCGCGCTCACCGACGCCGGCGTCGAGCACGAGATCGTCACGTACGCCGGCGCGCCGCACAGTTTCTTCGACCGCAAGTACGAAGAGTTCGCCGACGCGTCCGAGGACGCCTGGCGCCGCGTGCTCGCGTTCGTCGAGCACCATCGTTGATCCTCGCGATCGACCAGGGAACGACGGGCACGACGTGCCTGGTCGTCGACGACGACCTCCGCGTGCTCGGCCGCGGCTACCGCGAGGTTCGCCAGCACTTTCCGCGGCCCGGCTGGGTGGAGCACGACCCAGAGGAGCTCTGGCAGAGCGTGATCGCCGCGGCGGCAGACGCGCTCGAGGCTGCCGGGGCGCGCTCCGCGGACCTGACGACGGTCGGGATCGCGAATCAGCGGGAGACGACGCTGCTCTGGGATCGCTCGACTGGGGCACCGGTCGCGCCTGCGATCGTCTGGCAGGACCGGCGCACCGCCGACCGCTGCCGCGAGCTGGACGCGGACGTCATCCGCGCGCGCACCGGTCTCGTCCCCGACCCGTACTTCTCGGCGACGAAGCTCGAGTGGCTGCTGCGCGAACATCCCCGCGACGGGCTCGCATTCGGGACGGTCGACGCGTGGCTCGTCTGGAAGCTGACCGGCGGCGCGGTGCACGCCACCGACGCGACGAACGCATCGCGGACGATGCTCGTCTCGCTCGCGACGCTCGACTGGGACGAGGAGCTGCTCGAGCTCTTCGGCGTCGACCGCGCGCTCCTGCCGCGGATCGTCGGCTCCGCCGACGTCGTCGGGGAAGGGGAGTTGCTCGGCGCAACGGTGACGATCCGGGGGATCGCCGGCGACCAGCAGGCGGCGCTCTACGGCCAGGGCTGCCACCGCGCCGGCCAGGGGAAGGCGACCTACGGAACGGGCAGCTTCGTGCTCGTGCACACGGGCGACGATGCCGCAGCGCCTCCGCCCGGCCTGCTGAAGACGGCAGCCGCCGACGGCTACGCCCTCGAGGGATCGGTGCTCGTCAGCGGGGCCGCGCTGCAGTGGCTGCGCGACGGTCTCGGCCTGCTCGCTGACGCTGCGGAGAGCGAGGCGCTCGCCCGCAGCGTCGACTCGACGGGCGGCGTCGTCTTCGTCCCGGCGCTGACCGGTCTGGGCTCGCCGTGGTGGGACCCGGATGCCCGCGGTCTGGTGGCCGGCCTCACGCGCGGCACCACGCGCGCGCACCTGGTGCGCGCCGCCCTCGAGGCGATGGCGCATCAGGTGGCCGACGTCGTCGAGGCGCTGCCCGAGCCGCCCGAGGTCCTCCGTGCCGACGGCGGCGGGACGGCGAACGGCTTTCTGATGCAGCTCCAGGCCGACCTCTTGGGGATCGCGGTGGAGGTCGCGGCGGAGCGCGAGACGACGGCGCTCGGCGCCGCGGCGCTTGCCGCGGGGCAGGGGGCGCGCGTAGCGGTCGGGGCGGTCTACGAGCCGCGGCTCGAGCGCGGCGAGGTCGCGGCGCTGCGCTCGGAGTGGCGGGAGGCGCTCGAACGAGCAAGAACCACTTCCGCGCCTTAACGAGAACTCCAAGTGCAATCTTAGGAAACAGGTGCATTCTTCCGGGGAAACGTGCGAGCGAGGGAGGCGAGGATGGAAGAGGTCGACGGCAAGCTCGAGCAGGCGCTCTTTGAGATCCGGCGCGTGATCGCCGGCCAGGAGGCGATGCTCGAGCGGGTGCTCGTGTGCCTGCTCTCGGGTGGCCACTTGCTGATCGAAGGCGTGCCGGGGCTCGCGAAGACCCTGACCATCAAGACGACGGCCGCCGTGCTCGGCGGGAAGTTCCAGCGCGTGCAGTTCACCCCCGACCTCGTCCCGTCGGATCTCGTCGGCACGCGCGTCTACCGGCCCGACCGAACGGAGTTCGAGACCGAGCTCGGCCCGGTCTTCTGCAACTTCCTGCTCGCGGACGAGATCAACCGCGCCCCTGCGAAGGTGCAGTCGGCGCTGCTCGAGGTGATGCAGGAGCAGCAGGTGACGATCGGCCACAACACCTTCGAGGTGCCAAAACCGTTCCTCGTGCTCGCCACCCAGAATCCGATCGAGTCCGAGGGCACCTACCCGCTTCCCGAGGCGCAGGTCGACCGTTTCATGCTGAAGGTGCTCGTCGACTACCCCTCGCACGACGAGGAGCTGACGGTCGTCTCGCGCTCGCTGGAGGATCCGCCGACGCTCGAGCAGGTGCTGTCCCTCGACGACCTGATGGAGCTGCAGCGGCGCGCGGCGGAGGTCTACGTCGACCCGGCGCTGATCAGCTGGACGGTCGACGTCGCGACGGCGACGCGCGCGCCGCGCGACCATCACCTCGCCGAGATCGCCGACTACATCGCGTTCGGCGCCAGCCCCCGCGGGCCGATCAGCCTCGTGTCCGCCGGTCGTGCGCTGGCGCTGATCCGTGGCCGCGACTACGTCACCCCGGCCGATCTGGAGGCGCTCGTCCGCGATGCGTTCCGCCACCGGCTCGTGCTCTCGTACCGCGCCCTCGCGGAGGAGGTCGCGTCCGACACGATCCTCGACTCCGTGCTCGCTGCGGTGCCCGCTCCGCACATCGACTTCGGCCGCGACCACGCGGTGGCGTGAGCCGGACCGCCGCCGACTCGCTCGCACCCACCCGGACGCCGGCGGCGCCCGGCCCCGGACCGCTCTCGTCGGCGTCGCTGCGCGCCCTCGAGCTGTCGGTCGGCCGCCGTGTCGACGGCCTGCTGGCGGGCGACTACCGCTCGGCGTTTGCAGGGGTGGGCAGCGAGCTCTGGCAGGTGCGGCCCTACGAGGCCGGCGACGACGTGCGTCGCATCGAATGGAACGTGACCGCGCGCACCGGCCAGGCGCACGTCCGGGTCGAGCTTGCCGAGCGCGTGCTCGTGACCTGGCTCGTGCTCGACGCCTCGGCGTCGATGGCGTTCGGCACCGGCGACCGCCGCAAGACGGACGTCGCGGAGGGAGTCGCGGTTGCGGTCGGATACGCCGCCACACGGCGCGGCAACCGGCTCGGGACGATCGCCTTCGGAGCGGAGCAGACGATCGAGCGCCCGCGCCAGGGACGCCGCGCGCTCCTCGACACGCTGCGCCTCCTCCGCGAGCTGCCGCCCGCCGGCGGCGGCAAGCTCATAGACGCGCTGGAGCTCGCCGACCGCGTCGCGCGCCAGCGGGCGCTGGTCGTGGTCGTCTCGGATTTCCGCGGCCCGCTCGATTGGCGCCCGCCGCTCCTGCGCCTCGCCGGGCGTCATGCGGTGCTCGCGGTGGAGGTTCGCGACCCGCGCGAGCAGGAACTCGCGGATGTCGGCGAGTTGCGGCTCGTCGACCCGGAGACGGGCCGCCAGTTGCGCGTCGACACAAGCGACCGGCGGCTGCGCGAGCGCTTCGCCGCCGCAGCGCGCGACGAGCGGCGGACGCTCGTGTCCTCGCTCGGCTCCGCGGGTGTCCGCCACGTGGCGCTCTCGACCGAGGGCGACTGGCTGCACCCGCTGGCGGCGTTCCTGCGCCGGGGGCATCGCACGCGATGACGTTCGAGGCGCCCCTTCTGCTGCTCTGCCTGCTCGTCCTGCCCGCGGTGGTCTGGGCGCAGGTCTGGCTCGAGCGGCGACGCGACGTTCGCGCATCGGCGTGGGCCACGCCGGCCCTGCTCCCGAACATGATCGAGCGCCCACCCCCGTTGCGGCGGCACCTGCCGGCCGCGCTCATGCTCGTCGGGGTCGCATTGCTCCTCGTCGGGTTCGCGCGCCCCCACGCGACCTTCAGTGTCAAGCGGCAGGAGGCGACGCTCGTCGTCGTGCTGGACGTCTCCGGCTCGATGGCCGCGAACGACGTTCAGCCGTCGCGGCTCGCCGCCGCGCGTGCCGGCGCTGAGCGCTTGATCGCGATGCTCCCGCACGGGTACCAGGCCTCGATCGTCGAGTTCTCCGACCACGCGTCAGTCGTGGCAGCGCCGACCCGCGACCTGACGCGTCTTCGCTTCGTGCTCGCGCATGCGCGATCGGGGCCGCAGGGAACCGCGCTCGCAGCTGCGGTCTCGCACGGCGTCGACGTCGCGCAGTCGGTGCGTTCGTCGAGCCCGGGCCACCGGGTTCCCGCGCTGATCGTGCTCTTCTCGGACGGTGGGCAGACGGCGGGGCGGACGACGCCCCAGCAGGCCGGCGCCAAAGCGGCGAAGGCCCACGTTCCCGTGACCGCGGTCGCCGTCGGCACGCCCGACGGCGTCGTGCAGCAGGCGCTGAAGGGCGGCTTCACCGAGCGGTTCCAGGTACCGGTCAAGCCCGCCGCGCTCCAGACGATCGCCCGGGCGAGCGGCGGGCGGTTCGTCCCCGGCCTGCAAGCGCTCGACGCGCACAGCACGTACGCGGCCCTGTCGGCGCGGACCGGGCACCGGCGGAAGGCCGTCGAGGTGACCTCGGTGGCGGCCGGCGGGGGGCTCGTGTTCATGCTCGCGGGCGCCCTGCTCTCTGGGCTCTGGTTCAGGAGGCTGACGTGAAGACGCTCGCGATCGCGTTCACCGCCTCCCTCGCGGTCGCGGCCGCCCAGGCTCCCGCAGGCGGCGCGACCAACGAGTGCCGCGGCATCATCGCCTGCATCCGCGTCCCCGGCCCATGGGTCGTCGTGCCACCGCGGGGGGCCGTCCAGTACCTGCTCACCTGTCCAGGAGGGAGGAGCGTCGTCGGCGGGCTCGACGCGCAAGCCACCTCGCGCGACGTCAGCGTCAGCTTCGACGGGCGCCTGGGTGCGCCGGTGCAGCCCGGTGTGACGACGACCCGCTATGCCCTCTTCCGCGCGGTTTCGGTCGCGCGGCGTGCGCAGGCGTTCCAGCCGCTCATCGGCTGTGTGCCGACGCAGGGGGGCGGCGGCAGGTCGACCGTTTCGGCGCGGGTCACCCCGACCGGGCCCCCGCTGGAACTGCGTTCGCGCATCGTGGTGATCGGCCCGGGCGAAGCGCGTTTCGCGAGGGTCGCCTGCAAGCCCAACGAGCAGCTCGTCGGAGCCTGGCACGCCGTCGCGTTCCGGACGAACCAGCCGCCCGATCTCGCCAACGCGGTTCGCATCCGAGCCACTCACGTCATCGTCCGCAAGCAGGTCGTCGTCACCGCAGCCGCGAGCGACGGCCTGTCGATCGACGTGCATGCGATCGTGCAGGTCGGAGCGGAGTGCGCGCCGTGAGCTTCGGGTCGCCCTACCTGCTGCTCCTGCTGCTCATCGTCCCCGCGGCGGCCGCGCTGGCGGTCCGGGTCGACCGCCGCCGCTCGCGCTACGCGGTCGCGTTCACGAATCTCGAGCTGCTCGCCGCCGTCGCCCCGGTACGCCGGCCGCTCAGACGCTGGATTCCGCTCGCGCTCTTCCTGCTCGCGCTCGCCGCGGCGTCCGCGGCTGTTGCGCGGCCGCGGGCGAGCATCTCGCGGCCGGCCGACCAGGCGACGGTCGTGTTGCTGGTCGACGTCTCGGGCTCGATGCGCGCGTCCGACGTGAAGCCCAGCCGTCTGGGCGCGGCGCAGCGCGCGATGGAGGCGTTCGTCGCGACGATCCCGAAGGGCGTCAGGGTCGGGCTGGTCTCCTTCAGCACCGGGCCGAACGAGCTCGTGATCCCGACCACGGACCGGTCGATCCTCAGTGAGGGCATCGACCTCCTGGCGCCGGAGGCCGGAACGGCGATCGGCGACGGTATCGCGCTCGCCGTGCAGGTCGCGAAGCAGGCGGTCGGCTCGGCGCCGCGCGGGCGCGACGGGAAGCGGCCGGCCGCGATCGTCCTGCTCTCGGACGGGGCGCAGACGCGCGGGACGCTCGCGCCGCTCCAGGGCGCCGACCGGGCGCGCGACGCGGGCATCCGTGTCTTCACGGTCGCCCTCGGGACGGATCACGGGTCGCTCGGCATCGGCCCGTTCGGCGGCTACGGCTTCGGCGGCGGGCTCGGACGACGGTTCCCGGTGCGCCCTGACCCGGTGACGTTGGCCGCGATCGCACAGGAGACGGGGGGCAAGACCTACCGGGCTGCGTCGGCGCGGAAGGTGAACGACGTCTACAAGCAGCTCGGCTCGAGCATCGTCAGCCGCCCCGCGACCCGCGAGATCTCCTCCTGGTTCACAGGCCTCGCCGCGTTGCTCCTGCTGGGCTCACTCGGCGCCGCGCGAATCACGGGCGAGCGGTTGCCCTGACGAGAGAGCGTCTACGATGCGGCCGATGAGCAATCCCGCCACCACTCCGGGCACGAAGAACGATCCGTGGGCCGGCAACGACGGCTTCGGGTTCGAGGAGTGCGAGCACATCGTCTCGGGCGACGACGCCGACACGGCGCTTTGTGGCGTCGACCAGACCGGCGTTCCGTGGAATCAGGGCTTGCCTGTCTGCCAGGCCTGCTTGGCCGTGGCGCAGGGCCGCATGAGCTGACGCCCGGCCTGAGGCACGTTCTGGATCGGTTGTCCGGCGGGAGCGGGTAAGACCACGATTGCCAAGCGAGTGCTCGACGCCAACGGGCTGCGTTCGTTCCCGGTAGTTCCGGCGCCCCGACCGCTCGTGCGGCATGTCTCAAGCTTTTGCGCGGACGGCCGATAAGAGCCGTCATGGACCTGCGCTCCTCGATCGTTGCTGGGCGCCTTTCGGCTCTCGGAGCAGTCACCGCCGTGGTCCTGACGATGCTGGGCTGCGGACCGGCACAGAATCTCGCCCAGACCACCCACCAGGTGATCAACGTCAACGAACGCGACTTCTCGATCACGGTGAAGCCACAGAAGGTCGCAGCGGGAACCGTCGTCATCCGGGCACGGAACCAAGGCCCGGACGCACACGAGTTGATCGTCGTTCGGGCGCCGAGTGGTGTCCTGCCGCTGCGGTCCGACGGTCTGACGGTGAACGAGGAGGCGCTCGCACGGTCGAGCGTCGGCACGCTGGAACCTGGGCAGGCCGGGGCTGACCGCGAGCTTGAGGTTCGGCTCACTCCCGGCAGGTACCTGCTCTTGTGCAACATGGCAGGGCACTTCATGGGCGGCATGCGCGCCGAGCTGGTCGTTCGCTGATGTTGCGCCGCTCCGGCTTCCGCCCGTTCGCGCCTCGGGCTCGGCGGACGATCATCGCGATCGTCCTGACCTTCGCGCTCGTCTCCACCCTGAGCGCGGCGGTGTCGGTCTGGTCGACCGGGCGCTCCAAGCACCGCGCGGCGGTAGTCGAGGTAGCGGCAAGGCAGCGAACGCTGGCGGAGCGCTACGTCGAAGAGGTTCTCCTGGTTCGCAGTGGAGTCGCCGCCGACCCAGGTCACATCGCCGCGGATCTCTCCCAGAGCGCGCGCGCCCTGCTGGACGGCGGAACGGCGCCTTCCGTGATCGGCGACGACGACGAGACGACGCTCGGCGCGACCACGGACGCGGTCGTGCGCGCGGAGCTCGAGCAGGAACAGCGGCTGGTGACCGACCTGACCGCCGCAGGCAGAGCGTTCCTGACGGGCCGCTCGGTCTCGGCCGTGCCGATGACGGCACACGAGCGGATCGGCACGCGCGTGCCCATCCAGCGGCTGCGTGTGCTTGCCGCCCTCACCTCGAACGTCTCCCTGAATGCCGCCCGCACGATCGCGGCAAAGACCGACCACAACGTGACCCAGTCGATCGTGCTCCAGATCGCGCTCGGGGCCGGGGGGATCCTTGGTTCGATGCTCCTCGCCTGGGCGCTCGTCGCGACGACGCGACGACAGACGGCACATTTCCGCAGTCTCGTTACCTCGTCCACGGACCTCGTGCTCGTTCTAGGCGACGCTGGGTGCCGCTATGCGAGCAGCTCGGTCGCCGTGCTCGTCGGCCGCGCCGAGGCCGACCTGCTCGGCACCGGTTTCCTCCGATTCGTCCATGAACACGATTGCGCCGCGGTGCAGGCGGCCCAGCGCGAGGGGAAACCCCAGCAGCTCGTCGTCCGCATGCACAACGCCTCCGGCGAGTGGCGGCACCTCGAGGCACACCTCACCGACCTGCGGCACGACCGCTACGTACGCGGAGTCGTCCTGAACGCGCGGGACATCACCGACCGTGTGAAGCTCGAGCAGGAGTTGACGCGGCAGGCGCAGCGCGACAACTTCGGTAGCCAGCTCGTGGAGGCCCTCGAGATGGCTGACGAGGAACACGCCACCTTCGCGGTGGTGCAGCGTGCGATGGTCGAGATCTCGCCGGAGTCGCCGATGGAGTTGCTGCTCTCGGATTCGAGTCGAGCCCATCTCGAGCGCGTCGCCACCAACCCGACCGCGGGTGCCCCTTCCTGTCCCGTCGAATCTCCCT
>JALYLO010000196.1 GCA_030774175.1 Actinomycetota bacterium | reverse complement strand
CGGATGGATGTCGCGGTGGTAGTACGGCGCGTGCTCCATCAGCTGGCCGTGCTCGTTGCGGTAGCGCTTCGGGATCGTGATCAGGCCCGGCGTCTCGAAGACGAGGTAGCGCTGCTCGGCGGCGCCTTCTCCGGCCTGCAGCGCGAACCGGTAGGTCGTCCCGCGCGGCACGACCAGGTAGTCGCCCGGCTTGTACGGCAGGTCGCCGAAGATCGACTCGAGCGTCCCGCAGCCCTCGGGCACGAAGATCACCTCGTCGCCCTCGCCGTTTCGGAAGAAGGAGTTCATCTCCTCGGTCGGCCGGCAGAGCGAGATCTCGACGTCGTTGTTCCACATCAGGAGCTGTCTGCCGGTGACCGCGTCACCGCCCGGCTGCACGGCCCAGGTCTTCAGATGCCGGTGCGCGTGGGCGTCGGGAACCCACTCCTCGCGCACGATCGGCTCGAACGAGCCGAGCTCGATCACGCGGCAGGGCGACTGGAGGTGGTAGAGGATCGACTCGAGCCCGGAGAAGCCCTCGAAGCCCATCACCTCCTCGGTCAAGAGCGTGCCGTTGTCGCGGGCCACGATGTGGCGCTTGCGCGGCAACTCACCCAGGCGCTGGTAGAACGGCATCCGTGGAGGATATCGCCGGGCGGATCGAGCGGGAGGTGGGCTCATGGGAGGGCGTCACGACGCACCCGCACCGTTTCGGCGGAACCGAGTTTCGGCTCGGCCGGCGCGAGATCGGGCACCTGCACGGCGAGCGGTGGGCGGACCTTCCCTTCCACCGCGGGATCCGCGACATGCTCGTCGAGACGGGGCGCGCGCAGCCCCATCACGTGCTGCCCGAGACCGGCTGGGTCTCGAAGCAGATCGGCAGCGACGCCGACGTCGCCGAGGTGATCGAGCTCTTCCGGCTCAGCTACGAACGAGCCCGCGTCGCGCAGGCCGTGCGCGCCTCCAAACCTGGTCCTGGTTCACGAAGCGAGCCAGGTTCGAGCTCAGCCGATCAGCTCCGCGAAGCGGTCTGCCGCGATGTTGCCGCCGGAGATGACGACCCCGATGCGCCCGCCTGACACCGCGCCGGCCTGGAGCGCCGCGATCCCCACTGCGCCGCTCGGCTCGACGACGAGCTTCAGCCGCTCGAACGCGAATCGCATCGCGGCCACGATCTGCGCGTCCGAGACGGTCACGATCCGGTCGACGAGGGGCGAGGCGACAGCCCAGGTCAGCTCGCCGGGTATGTGCGTCTGGAGCCCGTCCGCGATCGTGCGAGGCACGTCGATCGCGACCCGCCTTCCGGCCGCGAACGACTGCTGCCAATCGTTCCCGGCCTCCGGCTCCACACCGACGACGCGTGCGACTCCGAGCTCCTTCGCGATCGTCGCGCAACCGGCGATCAGCCCGCCGCCGCCGACGGGGACGACGAGCACGTCGAGCGGGCCGGCGTCCTCGATCAGCTCGAGTGCGACCGTCCCCTGGCCGGCCATGACGAGCGGGTCGTCGTAGGGGCGCACGAGCTCGAGCCCGCGCTCAGCCGCGAGCGCGTCCGCGAGTGCCTCGCGGTCGTCGCGATAGCGGTCGAACGCCACGATCTCGGCGCCGTAGCTGCGCGTCGCGGCGAGCTTCGACGCGGGAGCGTCCTCGGGCATCAGGATCGTCGCGTGCGAGCCGAGCAACCGCGCGGCGAGCGCGACCGCCTGCGCGTGGTTGCCCGAGGAGTACGCGAGCACCGGGGTGCCCTGCGGGAGCGACGCGATCTTGTTGTAGGCGCCGCGGAACTTGAACGCCCCGGCGCGCTGGAGGCACTCCGGCTTCAGGAAGACGCCCTCACCGAGTGTCCGTGACGTGAGAACGGGCGTGTGGTGGGCAACACCACCCAGCACGCGCGCAGCGGCGCGGACGGCGTCGGGGCCGATCACCGGACGGTGTTCTTCAGGACGCCGATGCCCTCGATCTCGAGCTCGACGACATCGCCCGGCTGTAACCAGCGGCCGTCTCCGTGCTCGAGGATGCAGCCGGAGCCGACCGTGCCCGAGCCGAGCACGTCGCCCGGCCGCAGCACGGTGTTCCGCGCGGCGTGCTCCACCATCCGCCCCCAGGAGTGATAGAGGTCGCGCAGGTTGCCGCGCGAGCGCTCGTCGCCGTTCACGCGCGCGACCATCTCCCCCTCGCTGCCGTCGAACTCGTCCACCGTGACGAGGACCGGCCCGATCGACGTCGCGAAGTCCTTGCCTTTCGCGGGACCGAGCCCGACGCGCATCTCGGCCCGCTGGAGATCCCGCGCCGACCAGTCGTTCAGCACGGTGAAGCCGGCGATCGCGCCTGCGGCGCCGATCATCGCCGCGCATTCCAACTCGTAGTCGAGCTCGTTCGTCCCCTCCGGATAAGGAATGTCGGCATCCGGGCCGTAGATAGCAGCCGGGTTGGAGAAGTAGAAGACGGGAATCTCGTACCACTCCTTCGGCACCTCGGCGCCGCGTGCTGCGCGCGCCGTCGCGACGTGCTGTTCGAACGCCATGAAGTCGCGCACCGTCGGCGGGTGGAGCACCGGCGGGCGCAGATCGACGTCGGCGAGCGCATACTCCGCGTGCTCGCGCGCCGAGCCGCCGCCCGTGAAGAACGACTGCAGCGTCTGTGCGGCGAGCTGGATCACCTTCTCGCCTTCGACGCGTCCGGGCCACCCGCGCTCGAGCGCGAGCGCCTTCGGCGTGAACATGCAGAGCTTCACGCGTCGAGGTTACTCACGGCTCCGTGTGGACGATCACGTCGGCGATGTCGGGGCGCTCACGGCGGATCCGCTCTTCGATCTCGCTCGCGCGGGCATGCGCGTCGGCGAGGCTGGTGCCACCCTCGAGCCCGAGGGTCAGGAACGCGACGAGACCGCCGGTCGTGCGGAGAAAGCGGAGCTCGCGCGGCTCGCCGCCGGTCGCCTGACGCACGATGCGCCTGACGGCGTCGGCGCCGTCGGCCTCGACCTCGCGCGCCTCGCTTGTCTCGGCGAGCGGCTCGAGGTGCGTCTGAACGCCGCCGATCTCGGGCACCGCGGCGCAGATCGCCGCTTCCAGCTGCTCGGCGATCTGGTGCGCCTCGTCGAGTGACAGGTCGCCGGGCAGCTTCACGTGCAGCGACAGCTCCGTCCGTCCGTCGACATCGACCAGGACCAGATTGTGCACCTCCCGCACCCGGGGAATTGCGACCGCTGCCGCGTGGGCGCGCTCGCGCAGGCCCGCATCCTCCACCGGCTCGACGTGCACGACGATGTCCGCCCCGGGCAGAGCGCCCTCGACCGCAGCCTCGACCGCATCGGCCGCGGCGTGCCCCTGACCGACGGCCGCGCCCGGCGAAACGCCGATCACGACGTCCGCGAACTGCTGCCCGCCCGCCTGGCGCATCCGCAGCCGGCGCAGGTCGATCGACGGCCGCATCGCCCCGATCGCCGCCCGTGCAGCCGCCTCGGCCTCGGCCGGCGCCTGGTCCATCAGCACCGCGACGTTTCCCTTCATCAGGCGCGCCGCGGCGGTCAGGACGAGAACGCCGACGAAGAGGGCCGCGATCGGGTCGCCGTCGGGGTGCCCCCGGCGGGCGAAGATCAGGCCGATCAGCACGGCGATCGAGCCGGCGAGGTCGCTTGCGAAGTGCAGCGCGTTGGAGGCGAGCGCCGCGCTCGCGTACCGCCGCGCCGTCCGCCAGGAGACCGTCGCGCGGCTGGCGTCGAGCGCGATCACGACCCCGAGGGCCGCGAACGCGTACCAGGCCGTGTGCACGTGCACGTGCGTCGCGCCCGTCAGCCGCTCGATCGCGCGGAACGAGATGAACACGGAGACGAGGGACAGGAAGGCTGCTTCCGCGAGCGCGGAGAGGTGCTCGGCCTTGCCGTGCCCGAACTGGTGCGTGACGTCGGCGGGCCGGGCGGCGACCCGGATGGCGAAGTAGGTGAGCAGCGCAGCGACGAGGTCGGTGCCCGAGTGCGCGGCCTCCGAGATGAGGCCGAGGCTGTGGGTCGAGAGACCGACCCCGAGCTTCAGCAGGACGAGCGCCGCCGCGGCAGCAACAGAGACGAGCGCGGAACGACGCTGCGGGCTCACCCCGCCAGGCTAGGCTACATCAGAGGTTGCCGCGGAGTGCCTGCTCGCGCTCGATCGCTTCGAAGAGCGCCTTGAAATTGCCGTCGCCGAACCCGCGTGCACCGTGACGCTCGATCACCTCGAAGAAGAGCGTCGGCCGGTCCTGCGCGGTCTTGGTGAAGATCTGGAGCAGGTAGCCGTCGTCGTCGCGGTCGGCGAGGATGCGCAGCCGCTTCAGGTCGCCCCAGTCCTCCTCGATCTCGCCGACGCGGTCGGGGGTCTCCTCGTAGTAGGCGTCGGGCGTCGTCAGGAAGATCACGCCGCGGCGCTGAAGCGCCTCCACCGCGTGCACGATGTTCGACGACTGCATCGCGACGTGCTGCGCGCCCGCGCCGTGGTTGAACTCGAGGTACTCGTCGATCTGGCTCTTGCGCTTCCCCTCGGCCGGCTCGTTGATCGGAAACTTGATCTTGCCCTGGCCGTCGGTCATCACCTTGCTCATCAGCGCCGAGTACTCGGTCGAGATGTCTTCGTCGCTGAAGTGGATCATCTCGGTCATCCCGAACACCTGCTCGTAGAACGAGACCCACTCGTCCATGTGGCCGAGCTCGACATTGCCGACGACGTGGTCGATCGCGAGCAGGCCGACTCCCTCGGAGGCGCCGTCGTCCGACTCCTGCGCGACGTAGCCGGGCAGGTAGGCGCCCTCGTAGGCGGCGCGGCCGACGAAGGTGTGCACGACGTCGCCGTAGGTGGCGATCGTCGAGAGCTCGACGGAGCCGAAGTCGTCCTCGACGACCATCGGCTCCAGTACGCCGCGCGCCCCGCGCTGCACCGCCTGCCGATAGGCCTCCGCGGCGTCCGGGACGCGAAGCGCGATGTCCTTCACCCCATCGCCGTGCTTGTTTGCGTGCTCGCCGACCTCGTGCCCGGGCTGGAGCGCGCTCGTGACGACGAGGCGGATCTCGTTCTGTTCGAGCACGTAGCTCGCACGGTCGCGGACACCCGTCTCCGGGCCCGCGTACGCGGTCCGCCGGAAGCCGAATGCGCGCTCGTAGTAGTAGGCCGCCTGCTTCGCGTTCCCCACCCACAGTTCGAGGTGGTCCCAGCCGTCGAGGGGCATGAAGTCGTCGTTCACGGCTCGGAGTCTACTGCGGCCGCAGCGGGCGAACCTGCCGCGGCGTCGGCCGCGGAGACCTCGTCGAGCGAGCGACGGAGCGGCTGCTCCTTGACCCAGACGACTGCGATCACCCAAGCGCCGAGGCTGACGCAGGCGGCGACAAGAAAGGCGGGCTGGATCGCGCGGGCCAGGCCGTCGCGGGCCGCGGGCGGGAGCCGGTGGATGCCCACCCCCGTGGCGCCGCCGACCCCAGCGGGAAGCCCGTGGTTGACGATCGTGCCGATCACGGTCACGCCGATCGTCGCGCCGATCTGCCGTGAGAACTGAGTGAGCGCCGTCGCCGAGCCGATGTGGGCGTGCGAGACGGCGTTCTGAACCGAGATCACGAACACCTGCATCATCGAGCCGATCCCGATGCCCGCGATCACCATGTTGCGCGCGGCCTGACCGTTGGTCGTCGAAGAGTTCATGCGCCAGAGCAGGAACATTCCGGCCGTGAGCACGAGCGGGCCGAGGATCGCGTTCCAGCGATAACGGCCGGTGCGCGAGACGAGCTGCCCCGTGAGAAGCGAGGTCGTGACGGCACCGAGTACCAGCGGCGTGAGGACGACACCGGATGAGGTCGCGGACGTACCGATCACGCCCTGCACGAAGAGCGGGACGTAGGAGATCGTCCCGAACATCGCCATGCCCACGAGCGCCATGCACGCGATGCTGCCCGCGACGATCGGATTGCGCAGGATGTCGAACGGGAGGATCGGCTCCTTCGCACGTCGCTCGACGACCGCGAACGCGCCGAGCAGCACCGCTGCGAGCGCCAGCGCAACGACCACGTGGCCGCTCGTCCAGCCGTACTGCTTCCCACCCCAGACGAGCCCCATCAGAAGCGCGCCGATGCCAGCGGCGAGCAGCCCGGCGCCGAGCCAGTCGACCGAGTGCTCCGTGTGCGGCGCGCGGCGCGGCATCGTGATCGAGATGACGAGCAGCGCGAGCCCGCCGACCGGCAGGTTGACCAGGAAGACCCAGCGCCAGCTCGCGTTGTCCACGATGAACCCGCCGACCGCCGGACCGATGATCGACGACGCCGCGAAGACGGCGCCGATCAGCCCTTGCCAGCGGCCGCGGTCGCGTGGCGGAACGATGGTTCCGATCACCGCGAGCGAGAGCGGGAACAGCCCGCCCGCGCCGATCCCCTGCAACGCGCGGAAGAGCACGAGCTGGGTCATCGTCGTGGCCGCGCCGCAGAGCGCGGAGCCGAGGAGGAACACGACGATCGCGAAGAGGAAGAGGTTCTTGCGCCCGTAGACGTCGCCGAGCTTCCCGTAGAGCGGGACGGTGACGGTCGAGGTGAGCAGGTACGCGGTGAAGACCCACGAGTACTGCGTGATCCCGCCCAGGTCGCTGACGATCCGCGGCAGTGCCGTCGCGACGATCGTCTGGTCGAGCGCCGCGAGGAGCAGCGTCACCATCAGCCCCGAATAGATCGCGAGGATGCGACCGATCGTGAAGTTGTAGCCGGGCGGCTGCCGCGCCAGTCGCTCGCGCAGGGTCATCGCTTCGAGGTTAACGGTCAGTCGCCGGGCGGCTGCGGGAGAGGCTCGAGGTGGGCTAAAGGTGCCGGCGATGTCACGTCAAACCTCTACTAATCGACGCCCGCGCTCGATCACGATCCCGGTCCCGATCGCCGCGGCGCCGACGAGCTCCCAGCGGTTCAGGTGCTCGCCGAGGATGAGCAGCGCGAAGACGACCGCGAAGAACGGCTGGAGGTTCGCGAAGAGCGACGCGCGCGCCGGCCCCACGCGCGAGATCGCCGTGAACCAGAGGATGTTCGTCAGGAACAGCGGGCCGACGACCGCGTAGCCGAAGCCAAGCCACGTGCCCCATCCGAAGTGAAACCCCTGGTGGGTCGTCTGCACCGCGCCCACGATTGCGATCGGCACCCAGCCGAGCCCGAGGACGATCGCGCTGATTCGAAACGGCGAGTAGCGCCGCATTAGCGGCGTGATCGCCACCGAGTACGCGCCCCACGTCGCCGCGGCGCCGAGAGCGAGGAGGTCGCCGATTACTTTCCCGGAGAAGCCGCCGTTGCCGGAGGCGACGAACCCGACGCCGACGAACGAGATCACGGCGGCGATCCAGAACCGGCGCGAGAGACGTTCCAGGCCGACGGCGGTGGCGAGGATCCCGACGAAGATCGGCGTCGTGCCCAGGATCAGTGCCACCGTCGACGCTGTCGTCTTGTGCACGGAGTACACGAACGCGATCTGGTTGAGGAAGATCATCGACGCCGCGAACGCGACGAGCTTCGCGTCCGAGTTGCCGATCCGGAACGACCCCTCACGGGCGTAGGTGAAGCACCAGAAGAGCGCCGTCGCGGCGAAGTAACGGATCGTCGCGTACGCAAGCGGCTGGAAGCCGTGCCCCAGCACGTACTTCGTAACGGTGAGGTTGAGCGCCCAGAGGATGACCGTCCCGAGCAGCATCAGGTCGACGGGGCTCACACGGCGCACTGCTCTCGACCCTAGTGCACCGTTCCGAAAATCTCGCGCGCCCTGGCGGCTGCAAAGCTGCGCCGGGCCGCGTCCTCGGTCGCCCCGATAGCGGAACTTCCGAAACGGCGCACTTGTGCACGCTTTCGCGAGATAGGCTTCCGACCCATGCGCGAGCCGACCCGCGACGACATCGACGCCCTCGTCGGGCCGGCGACGCCCCACTTCGCCTACCAGCTCCGTGCGCGCGTGCGCGAGCTCGTCGCGAACCTGCCGGAGAGCCACGACGTCCGCCGGTACGCGGACACGCAGATCGAGCTGCTCGACCGTCTCGGCCACGCGTCCTCGAAGGCCGACGAGGGGCAGCGCGAGTCCCCTGCCCGCATCGGCTGGGACGAGCTGCCGTCGTCGGCCACCGCAGACGACCCGCTGCCACACCGGTCTTGAACGTCTTCATCTCGGGTGGCTCGCGCGGCATCGGGCGGGCGATCGCTCTCCGCTTCGCGCGGGACGGCGCGAAGCGCGTCGCGATCGGCTACTTCCGCAGTGACCGGGCCGCCGAGCAGACAGCGGAGGAGTTGCGCGCGCTCGGCGCCGAGCCAAGTCTCGTGCGCGGCAACATCGGCTCGCAGCGCGTGCTCGACGAGGTCGCGGCGCTCGGCCCGCTTGACGTTCTCGTGCACAACGCGGCGAGCGGCGTCAGCGTCGGCGCGCTCGAGGCGACGGAGAAGCACTGGGACTGGACGGTGAACACGAACGCGCGCGCGCTGCTGCAACTTGCGCAGGTGGCGGCGCCGAAGATGCCCGACGACTCGTCGATCGTCGCGATCTCCTCCCTCGGTGCCCAGCGCGTCCTCGACAACTACACGCTCGTCGGCACCTCGAAGGCCGCCCTCGAGGCGCTCGTCCGCTACCTGGCGGTCGAGCTGGCGCCGCGCATCCGCGTCAACGCGGTCTCGGGCGGCGTGGTCGAGACGGACGCGCTGGAGCACTTCCCGAACCGCGACGAGATGCTGAAGGCCGGTGCCGCGAACCCCGTCGGTCGGATCGTCGACCCGGACGACATCGCGGGCGCGGTCGCGTTCCTCTGCTCACCGGACGCGAAGATGGTGCGCGGCCAGACGTTGGTCGTCGACGGCGGCTTCTCGCTG
>JALYLO010000195.1 GCA_030774175.1 Actinomycetota bacterium | reverse complement strand
AGTGGTAAGTCCTCCTTGGCCCGAGGTCGAGTCCGCAGTTCGGCTTTCGGGGGGTCCGGCGGGCGCCTGGGCATCTCGCCTGCCGAACGACCGCGGCACAATAGCGGCTCGATCCGGCCTGGTCGCGGGAACAGTTCATGAAATTGTTAAGAGAGCGACGGCGGGACGGGAAAATTCCCTGCTCCTCGCGATTTCCAACACCCGCCGCGCGCGTGGGCGGGAGGCCCCTGGCGTCTTCCGGGAGGGGCAACGTCAGCGACAGGCCGAGCCCGAGTCCGCTCGATTCGAAAGCTAGATGAGGTAGACCAAGGCGAGCCAGACGACGAAAGCGACCGCGACAGCGGCCAACGCGACCGCAGCGACATTCGCGAGGACCCGATCCTCGGGCGTTTCGTCGGGGTCGAGGCCGGGGGTCATGGCAGCGCCATCAGTCGACCATAGATCGTCACCGGTGGCTTTTCTACTCGGATTCCGGTCAGAGAAAGAGGTCGAGCTCGGGCTCGATCACGATCTCGCGTGCCGTCCCGTCGCCGGCCAGGTGCAGCCCCCGCACGATCACGACCGGCACGCCTTCGGCCTTCCCACGCGCGAGATCGGCCGCGCCGGCGATCTCGTCGGCGATCGCGACGCGGCTCGCGCGCAGCTCGTACCCGATTCGGTCGGTCGTGCCCCGCAGGTCGAGGATCGGCTCGAAGCCGGCGACACCGATCGCGACGTCGGTCGTGCCCTGCCGAAACGGCCGGCCGAACGAATCGGCGACGATCACGCCGACGGTCTGACCCGTCAGCTCGAGCAGGCGGGCGCGGAGCGCCCGGGCGCTCCCGTCTGGGTCGACGGGCAGCAGCACGAGGGTGCCCGGCTCCGGAGCGTTCGAGTGGTCGACGCCCGCCGACGCGCAGATGAATCCGTGGCGCGTCTCGGTGATCACGAGCGGGCCCCGTTCGCGGACGATCCGCTTCGCCTCGCGCAGGATCACCTCGACCTCGCGCGGGTCGCGCTCGCCCCCCGCCAGCTCGCGTGCCTTTGTGGAGGCCTCGTAGTCGTCGATGCGCACGATCCGCCCCTCCGCTTTCGAGACGACCTTCTGCGCGACCACGACGACGTCGTCCTCCTCGAGCGTCGCGCGACCGGCGATCAGGGCTGCGAGGTCGACGCCGGGCCGGATCTCCGGCAGGCCGTGCACGGGCAGGAGCTGGATCACTCGGAATGATCCACGCCGGAAATGCGAATACCGGCGTGCGCCCCATAGCGGCGGTTCAGGTTCACGATCACCGCGGTGAGCCCCTCGAGCGCGCGGGCGCTCGCGAGCGGGCCGGCGTCGAGGGCGCGCCCCGCGACGAGCTTGCCGGCAAGCTCGAGTGCGAGCCCTTTCGCGCCGCGGTCGTCGCCGCAGATCAGGGCATCCTCCTCCGGAGGAGCCTCGTCGAGGTTGGCCGCGGCGATCGAGTGCAACCCGGCGGCCACCGGCGCGCGCACCACGCCCTGGACGCGCTCTGCAAGGCTGCGCCCATCGGGGTCGGGAAGCATTCCGACCCCCTTTCGGAACTGGATCGCGCTCGCGACCGAGAGCAGCGGCGTCCCGCCGAGGGCGTCGGCGACGTCGCGCGCGGTCTCGAGCGCGGCCTCGGCCTTCACGGCGAGCACCGCGAGGTCGGCACCGGCGACGGCGTGCTCGTTCGTCGCACCAGTGACGCGACCGCCGAGCTCCCGGGCGGCCCGTTCGGCGCGAGCGGCGTCGCGCGAGCCGATCACGATGTCGTCCTCGCCGACGGCGGCGAGGCGCGCGGCGAGTGCGCGGCCGAAGCTGCCGGTACCGCCGAGAATCGCGACCTTCACGCGCGCGCACCGGAGGCGTGCACGGCGGCGGCCGCCAACCGGCGCGCGGCACCGGCATCGCTCATCAGCGTCTGTGTGACGACGGTACGTTGCAGCCCGGGCACCGGCGTGCTCGCCTCGTCCGCCTCGTCGACCACGAGCACGTCGATCAGCCCCTCGTAGCAGGCGGCGACGTGCGCCGGGCTCGTTCCACCGGCGAGCCGAGCCAGCATCCGGTCGGCCGGGCCCTTGACCGCGCGGCCGCCGATCAGCGGGCTGACGGCGACGCAGGGAACCGTGCGCTGCTCCAGTGCCGAGCGGATCTCGGCGACCGCGAGGATCGGGCCGATCGACACGTAGGGGTTGCTCGGCGCCACCAGGATCAGGTCCGCCTGCTCGAGCGCTTCCAGGACGCCGGGCGCGGCGCGCGCCTCGGGTGCGCCGGCGTAGTGGACGACGTCGACCTCGTCCCTGTGGCCGCGCGCGACGAACCAGGTCTGGAACGGGAACGTGCCGGCCGGGGTCTCGAGGAAGGTTCGGAGCGGCTCGTCCGTCGCCGGCATGAGTGCCGGCTCGAGCCCGAGCGCGCGCGCGATGCGCTCGGTCACCTCCGAGAGCGGCACGCCCGCGCGCAGCAACTCGGTCCGGTGCAGGTGCAGGCCGATGTCACGGTCGCCGAGCCGGAACCATGACTCGCCGCCGAGCGCCGCGACGGTGTCGAGCGCCTGCCAGCTTTCGCCGGCGCGGCCCCACCCACGCTCGTCGTCTGCGAGGCCGACGAGCGTGTAGAGGATGCTGTCCAGATCAGGCGAGACTCGAAGTCCCAGCACTTCGAGGTCGTCCGCAACGTTGCCTATGATGGAAACGGTGGTTGGATCGACGACACCCATGAGCCCTCGCAGGAACCGCGCCCCTCCGACGCCGCCCGAGAGGACCGCGACGTTCACGCGGCCGCCCCACGATCTATGAAAAACGGCGGGAGGGCCCGCAGCACGCGTGCGGTGTGCGGACCCACCCGCGGGGCGACGCGCAAGAGATCGTCGAGCGTGTCCACGTCATCGATCAGATTCGGCGCGTCCACGACCCGCGAGGGCGCGAGCGCTGCGAATCGCTCTGCGCTGCCGGGGCCGTAGAGCGGCTCGAAGACGCTCACGTCCGCGAACCCGAGCGCGTTCGTCGTGCCGTCCGCCGCGACCGCGAGCGCGAGGCCGCCTTCCGGGATCGCCCCGGCGAGCGCCAAGAGGTCGCGCGCCGTCGCGCACGGCAGGTCGGCGTTCACGACCAGGTAGGCGCCCGCCGGGCTCAGCGGAGCGGCCTCGAGCGCCGCCTGCACAGCGGCGCCCTGGCCCCGGCGCGGGTCGGGCACGAGCTCGACGCCGTAGGGGAGCTCCGGCACCTCCGTTGCGACCACGAGCACCCTCCCCACGGCGAGCGCGGCGTCCAGGACGTCCGCCAGCATCGCTTCGGCAAGCAGGACGCGCCCCGGCTCGGGAACCGAGTCGAGCCGCCGCTTCGAATCGCTGCCACGGAAGGGAACGACGACGGTCGTCATCGCTCGGGGACACTACCGAGGTGGCCGGGCCTGACAACGCCGCGATCGCCCTCGAGCTCGAGACGCTCGCGTCGCTGCTCGATCTGGCAGGATCGAGCTACTACAGCGTGCGCGCCTACCGGCGGGCGGCCGAGCTGATCCGGAGGACACCCGCGCCGGTCTCCGAGCTCGTCCGAAGCGGCCGCGTGCGCGAGCTGCACGGAATCGGCGCGTCGATCGAGGGACGGCTGCGCGAGCTCGTGGAGACGGGACGGCTGGCGGAGATCGAGGAGCTGACCGGCGAGGTGCAACCCGAGCTCGTGGGCCTCGGGCGCCTCGTGGGACTCGGGCCGCAGCGCATGGTGGCGATCGGCCGCGCGCTCGGCATCCGCTCGGCCGCCGAGCTGCGCCGCGCAGTGGGCGAAGGCCGTCTGCGCGAGGTGCCTGGAATCGGGCCGTCGGCCGAGGCGAAGATCCGGCGCGCGCTGGAGCGACCGCGCCCGGCGGCAAGGCGCGGGCTCACGCTGAACCGCTCGCGGCAGCTTGTGGACGGGATTGCGGAAGCTCTCGGCGGGGAGCCGGCGGGCGACCCCCGTCGCTTCAGGGACGCCTCGGAGCTCCTCGCCGTCGTCGTCGCCGCGGCGCGCCCCGCCGAGGTGCTCGACTGCTTCGCCGCGCTGCCCGAGATCGTCTCGATCGTCGAACGAGAGGAGCGGCGGGCGCTCGGCGTCACCGTGGAGGGCGTGCCGGTCGAGCTGGTGGTCGCCTCACCGGAGCGCTTCGGCACCGAGCTGCTCCGCGCGACCGGCAGCGACGCCTACGTCACGGCGCTCGGCCCGCTGCCCGACGCGCCCGACGAGAGCGGCGTCTACCGCGGGCTCGGGCTGCCGTTCCTACCGCCCGAGCTGCGAGAGGAGCCGTACTCGGGCGCTCCGCCCGAGCTCGTCCGGCAGCCGAGCATCCGCGGCGACCTGCACGTGCACACGACGTGGTCGGACGGCAAGGCGACCGTGCTCGAGATGGCCGAGGCGGCACGCGACCTGGGCTACGAGTACGTCGCGATCTGCGACCACACGCGCGCGGTCCACGTCGTGCCGGGTCTCGATGCCGACGACATCCGTCGCCAGGCCGATGAGATCGCCGCGGTCAACCAGCAGCTCGCACCGTTCCACGTACTGTGCGGCAGCGAGTGCGACATCCTTGCCGACGGCTCGCTCGACCTGCCCGACGACGTGCTCGCCGCGCTCGACTGGGTGCAGGCGTCGGTGCACGCAGGTCAGCGACAGTCGCGCGATCAGCTGACGAAGCGGACGCTCGCCGCGGTGTCCCACCCCACCGTGCGCTCGATCAGCCACCCACAGGGCCGGATCATCAATCACCGCCCACCGAACGACGTCGACCTGGAAGCGGTGTTCGCTGCGTGCGCCGAGACGGGCACCGCCGTCGAAACCAACGGGCTGCCGGACCGCATCGACCTCAGCTCGGAGCTCGTGCGCGAAGCGATCCACGCGGGCGTCCGCATCACGTGCTCGACCGACGCGCACTCGGTTCGCGGGCTTCAGAACATGCGACTGGCCGTCGCGACCGCGCGCCGCGGGTGGGCGACGGCGGCCGATGTCCTGAACACCCGGCCGCTCGCCGAGATCAGCCGTGGGAAGCGCTGAGCTGGCCGAGCTCGATCCAGTGCGTGCCGCGCAGGGCGGCGACGATCTGCGGATCGGTGTGCGCCGGGTTGTAGACGTGCGCGGCGAGGTCGCAGCAGATCGCGACCGTGTTGAGCGAGATGCCGTCGATCTGCACGAACGCGTCGGGTGCGAGCTGGACCTCCCCGAGCGTGTAGTGCCTGAACTGAAGCCGCGGCGCGACCTCCAGCAGGGCGGGCCACTCCGGGCAGGGACGGGCGCTCACGAGCGCGGGATTGGCGCGCTACCCGCGTTCTCCTGCATCGACCAGGTGCCGTCGAGGAGGACGACTCCGGTCTCCTCGCCCGAGGGGATGACGAAGAACCGCACCGCGTCGTCGAGTGTGTGCAGCGGATGGCCACCGGCATCGAGAAGCGCGAGACGCAGGTGGAAGCGGCCGTCGGCGAGCGGCAGACGCCCGAGTCGAAAGCGCAGCTCGCGCTCACCCGCCGCGCCGTTCCAACCGAGCCCCGCCGTCTCCTGCGCCACGGTGCCGAGCACGAGGCCACCCTCGTCACGGAGCTCGAGCGACACGCGCGGCGGGTCGACGCCTGCCTCCGCAGCGACGACCATGCGCACCGTCGCCGGCTCGCCGGCGGCGAACTGGGCTCGCTCGTCGCCGTCGTCGTCGAGCAGCTGAGCAGCGACGATGCGCGCCTCACCGCTGCCCCACTCGCGGAGCCCCGCCTCGAGCTCGTCCGGATTCGTGTCGGCTGCCAGCAGGCGCCGGTACGCGGCGATCGCCTCGCGCGCCGAGCCGTCGAACGCGACCTCGCCCTGGCGCAGCAGGACGGCACGGTCGCAGAGCCGCTCGACCGCCTGGGCATCGTGGGAGACGAACAGGATCGTGCCGCCGCGGTTCTTGAACTCGGCGATCTTGCCGAAGCACTTGCGCTGGAACTGCTCGTCGCCGACGGCGAACACCTCGTCGAGCAGCAGCACATCCGACTGGATGTGCGCCGCGACCGAGAAGCCGAGTCGCATATACATCCCCGACGAGTACGTGCGCACCGGGAGGTCGATGAACTTCTCGAGCTCGGCGAACGCGACGATCTCGTCCATCACCTCGCGGACGCGCGCACGCGAGAGCCCGTGGATGGAGCCGTTGAGATAGACGTTCTCGCGCCCGGTGAAGTCAGGGTGGAAGCCTGCGCCGAGCTCGAGCAGAGATGCGATGCGCCCCGTCGCCTCGACGCGGCCAGACGTCGGCTTGATGATCCCCGAAACGAGCCGTAACAACGTCGTCTTTCCGGAGCCGTTGCGTCCGACGAGCCCGACCGCTCCACCCGGCTCGACGGAGAGCGAGACCTCGCGCAGTGCCTGCACCTCGCGCGCGCCGCTGCGTCCGCGAGAGACGAAGACGTCCTTCAGCGTCCGCTGCGCCTTCGGATAGACCCGGAAGCTCCGGGAGGCACAGTCGACGACGATGCGGCCGGGAGCCGGCGCACTCATGCGGCGACCGCGCCAACGCGCCCGCGCACGATCTCGGCGAGCACGCGGATGAACCCAGGGTCGGCGTTCGGCATCTCGATCCGGTCCAGGTGCATTCCGAGCTCGCGAGCGCGGTCCTGCGCCTCGATGTCGATGTCCCAGCGGATCTCCAGATGGTCGGAGACGAAGCCCACCGGGCACACGAGCACGTCGTCGATGCCGCGGCCGTGCAGCTCGCCGAGGTGGTCGAGGATGTCGGGGCCGAGCCACGGCTCACCCGTCGGCGATTCGCTCTGGAACGAAAACGACCAGTCCTCGACGCCCGCGGAGTCGGCGACGAGCCGCGCCGTCTCGAGCAGCTGGTCGCGGTACGGGTCTCCCTCGTCGATGATCCGCGCGGGCAGCGAGTGCGCCGTGAAGAGGACGTGGGACTCCGAGTCGCGGACGCGATCGGCGAGGAAGGCAACGAGGCCGGCATCGTCGTGCCAGCTTTCGACGAACGCGACGCCGGCCCGGCCGGCGACGGCCTCGTCCAGCAGCCGGCGATAACCTCCGATCGAGAGGCGGCTGTAGTGCGGTGCGAGCACGAGGCCGACGAGCGTGCGCGCGCCGGTCGCCAGCGCTGCGTCGACGGCCTCCGCGATCCGCGGCGTCCAATGCTTCATGCCCGTGTGGACGGGCACGCCGACCTCGCGCTCGAGCGCCGCGCGCGTCGCCTCCGTGATCGCGTTCAGCGGATTCGCATCCTCGATCCCGAGGCGCCGGTAGCGGGCAACGAGATCCTCGAGGTTTTCCGGCGCGATCGGACGACCCCCGCGGATGTCGGCGTAGTACGCGGGCACGTCGGCGATGCGCTCGGGCGATCCGTACGCCATCAGGATCACCGCGGTGTCGCGCATCGCACCGGAAGCGAGCTCAGACACGGGTCGCCACTGTGGTGGCCTGGACGAGCTCGGTGAGGCGCGTGATCCGGTCGGGATCGGTGCGCGGCAGCACGCCGTGCCCGAGGTTGAAGATGTGGCCCGGGCGCCCCGCGGCGCGGTCGATCAC
>JALYLO010000194.1 GCA_030774175.1 Actinomycetota bacterium | reverse complement strand
CCTTCAGCGGACGCCACGCGGCCGTACCGTCACCGACCTCGGCCGCCGCCATGCCGGCGCGGCGCGGGAGGCCTCGACGCTCTTCTAGCTGCTCCGCTCTAGCTGCTCAGCGTCCCGGCCTGAGGGGCGGGTCGGGCTCGAAAGCGGACGAGCGGCGCGAGCAACGGCGCGACGAGCAGCGCCATCACGTCGAACCACACGTAGCCCGACGCGACGCCGGACGGTGGGTTCCCGTCCGAGATCCCGAGCCCGGGCAGCGCCGATGCCCAGCGCCAGGTGCCGATCGCGGTGCCATAGAGTTCGAGCGCCGCGACGACGAGGAAGACGGCCGCGTAGAGCGCGCGGTTGCGCGAGCGCCAGAGGAAGAGCAGCAGAAGCGGAACGCCGATCGCCCCGGCCGCGTCCCGGCGGGGGAGAACCGTGAGACCGAGGAGCCCCCAGGTCGAGGCCGCAAGCGCGGCCGTGGTGACGAGCGCGCGCACGTGACGGCGGAGTGCCCCGGCGAGCGACAGGCCCGTCAGGTAGACGAGCCCGTGAGCCGGGGGGATGAAGAGCGGCAGGTTGTGCAGCCGGTAGCGGTAGACGCCCCAGATGATCGAGCCGGTGAGCTCGCCGATCGTCGCGAAGCAGACCACCCCGAGCGTCTGTGCGCGCCGCTCGGCGGACAGCCGTATGAGCGCCGTGAGCAAGACGAGCCACGTCAAGACACCAAGTCCGAGCTGCTGGTGCCAAGAGGCGAAGTGATCGGCCGCAAGCAGGCACACGAGGTAGGCCGCCAGGGCGCCTGTCCGAGCGAGTTGGCCGAGCACCGGCGTTGGCCGCCGGAGCCGGACTTTGCCCGGCGGGAGGCGAGCACGCCCTGCAGATGAACTGTGCTTGAGAAGGGGGCTCACGGGGAAACCCGGTTTCCCCCCTGTTGGGTCAGCCCTTGAACTGGAGCTCGTGCCACGACGGAACCGGTGCGAGCTCGAGCAGCGGCCGGCGGCCGCCGGGGTGCTGGTAGGCGAATTCGGCCTCGTTCTCGTCCCAGACGATCTCGAGGGCGCCCCGTTTCACCTGGTGGTCCAGCCAGGCGCCGCGGAAGACGAGCTTGCGGAGCCAGTACACGAGGGACTCGCCGCCGACCAGGGAGACCCTTTCCCAGTTTCGCTCCAGATAGCGGCCGAGGCGTGACTCCGGGTCTTCGAGCAGCCCGTGCGCTGCGAGCGCGACCAGGTCGCTCGTCTCGTCGAGGTCGAGCTCGTTCGCCTCGACCAGCCCGAGTTTCGCCGTCGCGGCCACGACCCGCTGCTCGAAGTCGCACGCGTTGAAGGTGAAGCGATAGCCGAGGAACTCGACGATGTAGTCGTCCCCCGACGAGTAGTTCGCATCGGCGTTTCCGAGATCGGCCATTCCAGGGTCAGGATAGCCTCAACCGTCTGAGCTTTCGACCGCTCAGGCTACGGTTCAGCGGTGCTCGCCTCGACCCCTCACTGGCAGCGTCTGGCCACGCTTGCACCAGTCTTCGTGATCGGTGCGGGACTGGTGGCGGCCGTGCTGATTCTCCTCGGCCGCGCGTTTGCAGCCTCGGTTCGTGAGAGCGGCCACCAGCGCCTGATCCTGATCGGCCTGGTGGCGCTCACCGGCCTTGTCGTGATTCTGACGTACCTCGGCGTTTCGCTGCCCAAGGAGGGTTAGAGGTGCGCTACAGGATGACGACCGGCGTGCCGACCGCGACGTGGGTGAACAGCCACTCGGCGTCCGGGATGTGCATCCGGATGCACCCGTGCGACTCCGAGTAGCCGATCGAGGCGTCATTGGGCGTCCCGTGGATACCGACGCCGGAGGCGCTCAACCCCATCCAGCGGGTGCCGAGCGGGTTACCGGGACCCGGCGGCACCGGCTTCAGGCCCTGCGCCCAGGGTGACGGCGGGGGCCGCCACCACGGATTCTGCTCCTTGATCACGATGTCGAAGATGCCGCTGGGCGTCGGGTAGACCGCCTGTCCGGTCGCGACATGGAAGGTATGGACGAGCCGGGTACTCGAGTAGAGCTTGAGGACGTTCGCGTGCCGGTTGATCACGATCACCGGCCCGAAGCTCGAGCTCGTCGTGTGCGGAGGCACCGCGGACACCATCAGGACGAGCGGTGCTCGCGAGCCCGTCGAGAGCTCCTGTGCGAGCGCAGCCTCCATGGTCGCCGTCTCGACGGCAAGCCCGACCTTGCCGGTGCGGATCACAGGGCCGTTTGCGTTCGCTCCGATCACCCTCGTCTGGCGAGGAGGGATGTTGTAGCGGCGCGCGAGCTCGTCGACGTAGGTGGTGACCGCGCTGCTCGAGACGCTCACCCGGAGTTGGACGCGGGCGCCACGGTCGGCCGAGAGCGCGCGGCGCACGGCCTGCTCGACGGCGGCGTGTGCCCCGAGCTGCTCCGGTGCGACCGAGAACGTCTCGCCGCGGAACACAATCGTGATCGGCCGTTCGAAGGCCTTGCTGACCTGGGTGAGAGCCGGTTCCGAGGTGAGCCCACCAAGGCGGGTGTTGAGCACTTTCACGCCCGGGGCGACCAGCTGGAGGCGCTCAGCAGCAGGTGTCGCCGCGCAGGCGACCCCGGCGACGGCAAGGACGGCTATGGCGGTCCTCAGCACCGCTTCCAATTCAAGCAGATATGCAGCGAAAAGCCAGTCAACGTCGTCCGATGTGCTCCGTACCCTCGTCCTTCCATGGAAAGCGCGACCTGGACGATCTTGCCATGCTCGGCGAATGAAGTGCGGACGCTCGCAGACGAGCTCGGCCTCAGCCACACCGTCGCCTCGGTGCTTGCGCGGCGTGGCTACGACGATGTCGCCGCCGCTAGGTCATTCCTCGACGGGGCGCTGCCCGGCCACGATCCGCTCAGGCTCGGCGACATGCGCGAGGCCGTCGCGGGGATCCGCGCCGCAGTCGAGGGCGGGGCGCGCATCTGCGTGCATGGTGACTACGACGCCGACGGGATCTGCGCGACCGCCCTCGCCGTCTTCCTGCTGCGCGAGCTCGGCGCCGATCCCGCCTGGCATCTACCGTCGCGGTTCGAGGAAGGCTACGGACTGGCTTCCCAGACGCTCTCGCGTCTGGCCGGTGAGGGCGTCGACCTCGTCCTCACGGTCGACTGCGGCATCACCGCCGTCGCCGAGGTCGAGGAGGCGAAGCGCATCGGTCTCGAGCTGATCGTCACGGATCATCACCGGCCCGGCGACACGTTCCCGGATTGCCCGGTGGTGGCGCCGCTCAAGGGCGACTATCCGTTCACGGGTCTCTGCGGGACGGCCGTGGTCTGGAAGCTCGCCGAGGCGCTCCTCGGCTCCGGGCACCCGTTCCTCGACCGCCACCTCGACGTGGTCGCGCTCGCGACCGTCGCCGACGTCGTCCCGCTCGTCGACGAGAGCCGTGGGCTCGCCCTCGCCGGCCTGCGCCGGCTCGCGCAGACACAGAAGCGCGGCCTGCTGGCGCTGATGCGCGTCGCGGGTGTCGATCCGGCCGCCTGCGACGAGGGCGCGATCGGTTTCCGGCTCGCGCCCCGGATCAACGCCGCCGGTCGGCTCGGGCGTCCCGAGGCTGCCCTTTCGCTGCTGCTGACCGAGGACGACCGCGAGGCAGCGACCCTCGCCGAGCAACTCGAGGAGCTGAATCGCGAGCGGCAGGTCGTCGAGGAACGGATTCTCCGGGCCGCGATCGCCGAGATCGAGTCATGGCCGGACGCGCGGCGCCGCCATCGCGGCTACGTCGTTGCCGGGGAGGACTGGCATGAGGGAGTGATCGGGATTGTCGCCTCGCGTCTCGCCGAGCGTTTCGCAAAGCCTGTCGTGCTGATCGCGGGCACGGCGGGAAACTGGAAGGGCTCCGGCAGGGCCGGGGGCTCGTTCGACCTGCACGGTGCGCTTGAGGCCTGCAGCGGGTATCTCGAGCGCTTCGGCGGCCATCGGGCGGCGGCCGGTCTCACGATCCGCCCCGAACAGGTCGATGAGTTCGCAGCAGCGTTCGCCGCGCATGCCGACGAGGTGCTGAGCGACGACGACCTCCGGGCGCGCGTCGCGATCGACGCGATCGTCCCCGGCTCGGAGCTCGGGTTGGCGCTCTGCGAAGAGCTGGCGCGGCTGGCGCCATTCGGGCTCGGCAATCCCGGCGTAACGCTCCTGGTCGACGCTTGCGAGCTGACGGGGCTCGACACGGTCGGTGAAGGCAAGCATCTACGCTTCCGTGTCCGGCAGCGCGGTCGCGACGCCGGCTCGGCGATCGCATTCGGCTTCGGCGGGCAGCTCGATCGTTTTCGCCGGGTCGGGCTCTACGACGTCGCGTTCCGGCTCCAGGAGAACCACTGGAACGGAACGGTCTCGCCGCAGCTCGTCGTCCGCCGCATCTTCGACACGGACGAGCGGTACGAAGACATGCGCTCGTGGCTGGCGGAGGAGTGGCGCCGCGGCAACGAGGCCTGGACGCCTGCGGCGCGCGCCGTCTTCGAGGAGCTCGAGCTGGGCGACGGCATCCGGCGGAGCCTGCACGAGTCCGAGGCGTTCCGGCGGCTGCTCGAAGAGCCGCCGCTCGCTGCAGCCGCCTAACTAAGGCCGTGAGAGCGCGACCAGGAGCCGCGCGACGCGGCGCAGCTTGCGAGCGGTTCGATGGCGGCGGAGCATGGATGTGAGAGTTCTCCGTGAGGCCACGATTTCCTATCTCGGCAGGGCTAATTCGAAACTCGCCCCGGTACACTTGGTTCGTGGCGGTACTCGAACGACACCAGGACCTCGTCGACGAGCTGATCGCCGAGATCGAGGCCTATAAGCCGGACGCCGACCGGGATCTGGTGACGCGTGCGTTTCGGTTTGCAGCGAACGCGCACGACGGCCAACTCCGACGGTCGGGCCAGGAGTTCATCCTCCATCCCTGGGGAGCGGCGAAGATCCTCGCCGGCCTCCGGATGGACGAGGCGACGCTCGCTGCGGCGCTCCTTCACGACACGGTCGAGGACACCGGCATCGCGATCGAGGATGTTCGCACGGAGTTCGGCGAGGAGATTGCGAAGCTCGTCGAGGGTGTGACCAAGCTGACGCGCGTCCAGTTCCAGAGCCGCGAGCACGCCGAGGCCGAGAACTACCGCAAGCTCGTCGTGGCGATGGCCGAAGACGTCCGCGTGATCCTGATCAAGCTCGCAGACCGCCTTCACAACCTGCGCACGATCGAGTACATGGGCAAGCAGACCCAGGTGCGCAAGGCGCGAGAGACGCTCGAGGTCTACGCGCCGCTCGCGCACCGGCTCGGCATCCACGCGATCAAGTGGGAGCTCGAAGACCTCGCGTTCGGGACGCTCCATCCGCGCAAGTACGAGGAGATCAAGCAGATGGTCGCGGAGCGGCGGGCCGACCGCGAGGAGCACGTGCGAGAAGCCGCGCTGGTGCTGCAACTCGAGCTCGACAAGGTCGACATTCCGGCGGAGATCTCCGGCCGCGCGAAGCACTTCTACTCGATCTACGACAAGATGGCGAAGAAGGGCCGGGAGTTCAACGAGATCTACGACCTGACGGCGATGCGCGTGATCGTCGAGCGCGACGGCGACGAGGGGACGCGTGACTGCTACGGGGCGCTCGGTCTCATCCACTCGCTCTGGAAGCCGATGCCGGGGCGCTTCAAGGACTTCGTCGCGATGCCGAAGTTCAACGGCTACCGCGCCCTGCACACGACGGTGATCGGGCCGCAGGGCCGGCCGCTCGAAATCCAGGTGAGGACCCGCGAGATGCACACGACGGCCGAGTTCGGCGTCGCCGCCCACTGGATCTACAAGGGCGGTCGCAAGGAACAGCGCGACGACGAGTGGACGCAGTGGGTGAAGCAACTGATGGACGTCGGGACGAACGAGGCCGACCCCCAGGAGTTCATGAAGACGTTCCGGACCGACCTCTTCTCCGAGGAAGTGCATGTCTTCACGCCGAAGGGTCAGGTCAAGACGCTGCCCGCCGGCTCGACGCCGATCGACTTCGCGTACGCCGTTCATACGGACGTCGGCCACCACACGGTCGGCGCCAAGGTGAACGGGCGCATCGTCCCGCTGCACTACCGGCTCCAGAACGGCGACTTCGTCGAGATCCTGACCACGAAGCAGGACCGGGGGCCGTCACGCGACTGGATGTCGCTGGCGAAGAGCTCACGGGCCCGCAACAAGATCCGGCAGTGGTTCACGCGCGAGACGCGCGAGGATCAGGAGCAGAAGGGGCGCGAGAAGCTCGAACAGGCGCTCAAGCAGCAGAACTTGCCCTACGCGAAGCTCCGCGGCTCGGCAGTGCTCGCGCAGGTGATCCGCGATTCCGGGTACAAGAAGGCGGAGGACTTCTACCTGGCGCTCGGGTCGGAGCGGCTCCAGTCGGGGGCGATCGTCAACAAGGTCATCCAGCGGCTGAAGACCGACCAGGTCGCCGAGGAGGCGCCGGTCGTCACAAAGGCGCCGAAGGCGCGCCACGCGGTCTCGGGCTCCGATATCGGCGTCACCGTCGAGGGCGTCGGAGACGTGCTCGTCCGGCTCGCCAAGTGCTGCACGCCGGTGCCGGGCGACGCCATTGTCGGCTACATCTCGCTCGGCAAGGGGATCACGATTCACCGAGGCGATTGTCCAAACGTGAAGTCCTTGAAACGCAACGAGGAGCGGTTCACGCCGGTCGAGTGGAGCGGCGACGGGACGCAGTCGTTCCGCGTCCAGATCGCGGTCTCGTCGTGGGACCGGCCACGCCTGCTCGAGGACGTCGCGCGGACGTTCGCCGAGCACGGCGCGAATATCGTCTCATACGGCGGCGTCGTCGAGGATCAGCTCGCCAAGAACTGGTACACGGTCGAGGTCGGTGACGTGGGCTCGCTCCGCTCGCTGATGAACTCGTTGCGGGCTGTCGACGCGGTGTTCGACGCCTACCGGATGACGCCCTCATAGCCGACGCCGCAGGCTTCGGCCGGGGCTCCATCCGGTCGCGCACGCATTTCGTTCCGTCGCCGAGCTCTACGAGCGTTCGCGGCTCGGCTATCCGGCCGAGGCGGTTGCCTATCTCGTCTGGCAGCTCGGCCTGGGAGGGCCGGGAGGTCGCGGACGTCGCGGCCGGTACCGGCAAGCTGAAGCGAAGGAGGTCGGTCAGGCGTTCCACTGGTTCGATCCGGAGCCGGTGCTGCGGGAGATCGCGCGCGTCCTGCGTCCGGACGGCGCGGTGGCGCTCGTCTGGAACATCCGCGACCTAGTTCTCGGGATCCCAGGAGACGCCGCCGGTGTCCCAGCCGACGAGACAGTAGGCAGAGATCACGAGTGCGACACGGTCGAGGAACGCGCGGTCGTCGCAGCCGTCGGTGCGGAGCTCAGCGACGCGATTGCCCTGGAACAGGACCGGGACCTGCGTTCTCGCCTCAGGCTGCGGCGAGCCTGCTTCTGGCCCGGGCACGAGTTCGCCCTCTTCGGCGAAGAGGATGCCCGCCCACGCGCAGCCGCCGCACTCGACGAGGACGTCGACGACTTCCCGGAGGACGTCGTCGGCGTCGCCGCCCCGGTTGAGGATGCGGTCGACGGCCTCGAGAGCGCCCGCGCTGCCGCTCACAACGCGACGCCTTCGAACTCGGAGATCCGCCTGCGAAAGCTCTCCGGAACCGGCACGGTCCGGCGCTCGTCGTGCTCGATCAGCACAACGGTCTGCGTCGCGGTCACCATCAGGACGTCCTCTGCTCCGTCTTCGAGGCGGTAGGCGGCGTGCTCGTAGGTGACGCTCGTCCGCCCGATCCGCGCGATCCGGACGAAGACTTCGAGCAGGTCGTCGAAGCGGGCGGGGGCGTGGTACTCGACGTGCGATGCGCGCACGACGAACTCGGAATGCTCGACTGCGAGCTGCCCGAACTGGCGGTGGTACTCGGTCCTGGCGAGGTCGAAGTACGGCAGGTACCGGCCGTAGTAGACAACGCCCTGCGCGTCCGTGTCGGAAAACGCCACCCGCGTGTATGCCGCGTACCGAAAGGGCGGCTTCCGGTCGGTCAGGTGCCCGAGCTCGATCACCTGTCGATCCTAGGCGCGGATCTGGGCCAGGACCTCGTCTCGCTTCTGGATCATGAGCTCCTCCGAGAGCGCTTCGAGGTTCAGACGGAGCAGCGGCTCCGTGTTCGACGGGCGGACGTTCATGTGCCAGTCGTCGGCGTCGATCGAAAGCCCGTCGAGGTGCGAGACGCGGCCCTCGCCGCGGTAGCGCTCCTTCAGCTCCTGAAGCTTGAGCGCGACGTCGGCGACCGGCGTGTTGATCTCGCCGGTGATGAAGTAGCGCGACCGCAGGGGCGCGAGGATCTCGCTCAACGGCTGCTTCCGCTTCGACACGAGCTCGAGCATGAGCAGAAACGGGATCACTCCCGAATCGGCCTGGCAGAAATCCCTGAAGTAGTAGTGCGCCGACACCTCGCCGGCGAAGACCGCATTCTCGTCGCGTATCCGTTGCTTGATGAACGAGTGACCCACGCGGTTGATCAGCGGCACGCCGCCGGCCCGCTCGATCGCCTCCGGTACGGCCCAGGACGCGCGGACGTCGTAGATCACCTTCCCGCCCGGCTCCTTCGCGAGGATCGACTCGGCGAACAGCGCGGTCGTGAAGTCGCCGGGGATGAACTCTCCCCTGTCGTCGACGAAGAAGCAACGGTCGGCGTCGCCGTCGTAGGCCACCCCGAAGGAGGCGCCCTCCTCCAGCGTCTTGCGCATAATGAACTCGCGGTTCTCCGGCAGGAGCGGATTCGGCTCGTGGTTCGGGAACGACCCGTCCGGCTCGAAGAAGCAGCGGACGACCTCGACCTGAGGGAGCCGTTCGAGGACCCGCGGCAGCATCGCCCCCGCCATCCCGTTCGCAGCGTCGACGACCACTCGCAACGGCGTGATCGCCGAGACATCGACGAACGAGAGAACCCGCGACACGAACCCTTCCCAGACATCCTCCGAGGACACTGTGCCGCGAACGCCGGCCTGCCACTTCCCACGAACCGCGCGATCGCGAACCTCGTACAGCCCCGACTCGCTCCCGACGGGGAGCGCGCCACGCCGCACGATCTTCATCCCCGTGTACTCCTTCGGGTTGTGCGATGCCGTGACCATGACACCGCCGTCGAGTCCGAGCTCTCCGGTGGCGAAGTAGACCATCTCGGTCCCGACCATCCCGAGGTCGACCACGTCGGCCCCGCCGTCAGCCGCGCCGTCGATCAGCGCCTCCGCCATTGTCGGCGAGGAGAGCCGCATGTCGCGCCCGACCGCAATGCGTCGCGGCTCGAACTGCTCGACGAACCCGCGCCCGATCGCGTAGGCGCCTCCTTCGTCCAGCTCCGACCCGTAGAGGGCGCGCACGTCGTATGCCTTGAACGCCGCCGGATCGAGCATCCCCCCGATGCTACGGGCTCCGCCGCCGCTAGCGCGAGAAGACCTGCTGGGCCTTCTCCTGCCACACGGCGATGCCGCCCGGCTCGAGGAAGTTGCAGCCGCCGGCCCGAACCTCCTCGGGCATCGTGTCGTAGAACCTGTCGGTCACGAGACGCAGCTCGCGGTCTCCCTCCTCTGTCTGCGCAGACGGAGCCGCGAGCTCGAATGCCACGGACAGATGCTCCTCGGGATAGCCGAAGTCGCGGGTGATCTCGGTCACCCCGACGTAGGCCGAACGGATCACGTCGATTGGCTCGCAGAAGTCCTTGACGGTCTTCGCGAGCTCCTCGGGAACCTTCTCCGCGGGGGTCTCGAGGAGCCGCTGCCGGATGCCCACGGGCGGATCCTACGCCCCGAGAATCGCCCGGATCGCCTGTGTCGACTCGATGTCCGGCGACTCCGAGATCACCGTCGCCGGCCGCTCGAAGCGGGTGAGCGCATCGGCCAGCGGTTCGGCTCGCAGCGTGCCCTCGCCGTAAGGAAGGTGCTTCGTCTCGTTGCGGTTCGCGAACTGGATGTCGGAGAAGTGGATATGGAACGGCGCTCCCGCGGGCAGCACCGCATCGACCTGCGTGAGCGCCGCTGCGAACGGCTCGACCGACGTGAGCCCTCCGTCCGAGGTCGCGTGCATGTGCGCGAAGTCGAGCACCGGCCGCACCCAGCTGCAACGGCGTGAGATCTCGACGACGTCGTCGACCGACCCCAGCTCCCGCACGCGCCCCATCACCTCGATGCCGAACGGCACATCGCGCTCCTTCCCGGCGAGGCGCTCGCGAAGCTCGCCGAGTTGCTCGCAGACCGAGTCGATCGCCTCCTCGCGCGTCCGGCCGAGCAGGAACCCGGGATGGAAGACGACGAGCTCGGCGCCCGCCGCCTTCGCGATCCCTGCCGAGTGGTCGAGCATGCCGACCGCCATGTTCAGCTTCTTGCCGCGCTCGGCGTGGCCCATGAAGCCGGCGATCGGCGCGTGGACCGACAAGGCGATGCCATGGTCACGGGCCAGCTCACCGAAGCGGGCGGCGAAGTCGTAGTCCATCCAGAAGCGTCCCTCGAAGTCGATCTCGCAGGCTGAGAAGCCGCTCTCGAGCAGCGCCGCGACCGCAGCCTCGGGGCTCTCCCGGGACGGCACCCGGGCGGGCCCGAAATGGAGCCGGCGCACCATCGACAGACGGAGCCTAACGGCCGCCCGATTCCGTCCGACCCACCCTCTACGCTCATCCCATGTCCGAACGCCCTTCTCGCATCGACCTGCTCGAGCTCGACATCGATCTCCGCCTCGCCGATCTCTGGCGCGAAGCCGCCGGAATCGAGGAGTGGTCGCTCGACGTCGTCGCGGCCTTCATGCGCGCGGCATACGGCAAGGGCTACTGCGACGCGTTGACCGAAGAGCACCCCGGATCGCTGTGCGCCGATCACGGCTACCGCGTCCCGGAGCGCCGGTTCGCAAGTCGCGTCGACGCCTAACATTCGCGCCCGAACCGTGGCTAGACTGAAGCGCGGTGGCCCGCTCCAGTCGTAGTCCGGCGAGGCTTGTGATTGCGCTCGCGATTGCGGGCCTGCTGGCAATCTTTCTGATCTACACCGCCCTCGCCGGTTCGACCCCGACGCTCCAGCCGAGTAACCTTGCGGGCCGAAGCGGAACGGTGTCGCTGACCGGGAAGGTCGTGGGTCAGATCGCGGGGAATTCGCGCGAGCCGGGCGGCCTCCGCTTCTCGCTCCACAACATCAACGGCAAGAGCCCGATCGTGCCGGTCGTCTACCAGGGCTCCGTGCCCGACCTCTTCAAGGCCGGTCGCGACGTCAACGTGACGGGTCATCTCGAGGGCGGTGCGTTCATCGCGACGGCACTCACCACCAAGTGCCCGAGCAAGTACACCGCGTCGAAGAACGCCTAGCGCCTGATGGCTGACCTCGGCCGCGCAGCGCTCGTCGTCAGCTTCGGGCTTGCGCTCTATGCGCTCGTCGCGGGGACAGTCGCCGCGATCAAGAAGGAGCGCCGGCTCGCCGACTCGGCTCGCTACGCGCTGATCGCCTGCTTCGGCTCGACCGTGATCGCCTCGGGCGTGCTGATC
>JALYLO010000193.1 GCA_030774175.1 Actinomycetota bacterium | reverse complement strand
AGTAGGTCCTGCAGGGTCGTCATCGCGGATACAGACCGTGTCAGCGGCCGAAACTCATCGCACCGGCGTCCGGGCGCCTCGGAAAGCCATGCCCATGTCCCGTCCAGGCTCGCCAGGGCCTCCGTCCCGCCGGTCGCGCACCGCCCCACGCGGCGCCGGCAACCGAGGAATGACCGCTCGAGGCGGTTCGTTGATTCAACAAGTAAACGTTCGCGAGCGGAGAGGAGGGACATGAGCGATCCGATCCAATGGCGCCCGCCCCGCTGGGCCGCCCCGCTCTTCGCCGTCGCCGCGCTCCTGCTCATCCCGTGGGTTGTTGTGCTCGCGCGAATGCTCCCGTCGGCGCACCGCTCGGCGCACTGGGACATCGCCTGGACTGGCTTCGACATCGTCCTCGCGCTCCTTCTGCTTGCGGTCGCCCTCGCCGCCTGGCACAGCTCGGCCTGGCTTCCGGCAACGGCCACGGCCGCCGCGACCCTGCTATTCGTCGACGCGTGGTTCGACGTCCTCACCGCGTCGACCCGAACCGAGGTGCTTGTCGCGACGACCGAGGCAGTGCTCGTGGAGGTGCCTCTCGCTCTGCTCTGCCTCCTGCTCGCGCGCGATACCGAACGGCGCTTCCTGCAGCCGCTCCTCGAACGCGTTCGCTCGCAGCAGTCGGCCGCAGAGGCTCGCGCGCACTAGCCTCGGGGAGAACTGCCGGGAGCGGTCGACGAGCCGGGATAGATGCCGGCACTGTTGACGAGCACGTCGATGCGGCCGCCGAGCGGACTGCGCAATCTGATCGCGGCCGCCGAGCGAATCTCACAAACAGCACCGCGTTACCGGTTCATCGTCGCGACCAAGCACGACTGAGCGGGCGACGCACAAGGGGGAACCGCGGTGACCTCCTCTCTACCGCGGAGGTGGATTCCGGATCGCGGTCAGGGGTCCGTTTGTTTCGGCGGCGGGACGAGACGGTTCCCTTCGATCGTGAATCCGGCTGCCTGGAGGAAGGGGCGCGCGATCTCAACGGCATGGGCGAGGTTCGTTGCCATCCAGAAGCACAGCGCAGCGATGGGGAGCTCGACGAAGACTGCCTCGACCGCGGCCTGCACGACGTCGCTCATTCCGCGAGAGGTGAGGACATCGAACCAGGCGTCGCAGACGAGCAGCGTCCCGGTAACCGCCGCGGTTACCTCGGCGAACGGCGACCTCCGCGCAACGGATACGGCGGTCGTGGCGAGTGCGAGCCCGAGGCCGATGTCGAAGCCGCCCCAGGCGAGCTGCCAATGGTTCGCGACGTAGTGACGCGGGAGCGCGAAGAAGAGAAACGCTGTCCATGGCAGCAGCACGATTGCGCAGAGGAGAAAGGCCGGCGCGATCCACGGCGGGATGAGCCACTTCCCGCGTCCCCGACGTAGGGCGGCTCGTGCGCGCAGCTGGAGTGCGCTCATCAACACCTGAGCGTATGTCACGAAGGCACGCGAATGGAGCTATTTGACTCCGACTAGCGCAGCAACCCGCTGTCAGATGACGCGCGCCCGGCTACACCCAGAGATCACTCGCCGCTACACCCAAACGGGATGAAACGGGATGAACACAAGGCTTTGCTCTATAGTCGCCCGTCGGGCGGCTTGGAGCCCGACGATCTCGAGGAGGCAGATGATGAGTACGACGGAGACTTCTGCGGTCGCGGCTCGGCGTGAGCTCGGAACAGAGTTCGCGGGTGAGCTGATCGGGCCTGACGATGCAAGCTACGACGAGTCGCGGGCTCTGTTCAACGCGATGATCGACAAGCGGCCGGCCGTGATCGCGCGCTGCGCGAGCCCGGGGGACGTCGCAGGCGTTGTCGCCTTCGCCCGCGCACACGACCTGCCCCTGGCGGTGCGGGGCGGCGGCCACAACGGCGGCGGCCTCGGGAGCGTGGACGACGGCGTCGTCGCCGATCTCTCGCTGCTGCGCGGGGTAGCGGTTGATGCCGGGGCGCGTACCGTTCGCGTCGGCGGAGGAGCTACCTGGGCGGATGTGGACGCGGCCACACACGAGCATGGACTTGCCGTGCCGTGCGGGGTTATTTCCACGACCGGCGTCGGCGGCTTGACTCTCGGCGGCGGGATAGGGCACCTGACGCGTGGGTACGGCCTGACGATCGACAATCTGCTGGCCGCGCAAGTGGTGCTGGCTGACGGAGAGCAGGTCACGGCGAGCGCCGACGAGAACGCCGAGCTCTTCTGGGCTGTGCGCGGCGGCGGGGGCAACTTCGGCGTCGTGACCGAGTTCACGTTCCGGGCGCACCCGGTCTCCGATGTCGTCGGCGGGCCGACGTTCTGGCCGCTCGAGCAGACCGACGAACTCCTCGCCGCCTACCGCGAGTACCTGCCCACGCTGCCGCGGGACGCGACTGGATTCTTCTGCTTCCACACCGTCCCGCCCGGGCCGCCGTTCCCGGAGGAGATCCACCTGCGCAAGGTGTGCGGGATCGTCTGGTGCATCGTCGGCTCGGACGAGGAGGCGGAGCAGGCGCTGGCCCCGATGCTGGCCGTGGCGCCGCCGCTCATGCACGGCGCCGGGCGGGTGCCGTTGCCGGGACTGAACAGCGCGTTCGACGGCCTCTACGGGCCGGGCGATCAGTGGTACTGGCGCGCCGACTTCGTCAACGAGATCCCCGACGAGGCGATGGCCCAAAACGAAACGTGGAACGAAAGGATGCCGAGCTGGAAGTCGGGCTCGCACATCTACCCGATCGACGGCGCGGCGCACGACATCGGCCCGCACGAGACGCCGTGGGCGTATCGGGACACCCGCTGGTCGCAGGTGATCATCGGTGTCGATCCCGACCCCGCCAGAGCGCCTGCTCTGCGCGACTGGACGGTCGGCTACTGGGAATCGCTCCACCCCTATTCCGCCGGCGGCGCATACGTCAACTTCATGATGGACGAGGGCCAGGAACGGGTGAAGGCGACCTACGGCAGCAACTACGACCGCCTCGCACAGGCGAAGAGGACCTACGATCCACAGAACGTCTTCCACGTCAACCAGAACATCCAGCCGGCCGTCTAGTTAGTTAAGAGGGCAATGACATCTATGACTCACTTGGGCCGCCCGTCACGCAGCTTGTAGCTGGTTGGTTGGTGTCTGACACCTCATGACGACCTGAGCGACGCGCGCCGAAGCTCGCAAAAAGGTGTCTGACACCTTTCGAAGCTAGGCACGGAGCCAAAGCCAGCTCAGGGTGTCAGACACCAGGCCAACCGTGTGCGGTTCGTAGCGCGCGAGCGATGGCAACGTGGCCGCGCGAATTCCCGCGGGAAGGGTCGATCCACCACACAGCGCGGCGCATGTCCTCGACGGTCAAACCGAGGCGTTCGAGCTGGTCGGCACTGAGGTCCTGCCAGGCGACTGCCTCCTGCGGCCCGTTCCAGTGGGCGGTGATCCAGCGGGCGCTGCTGCTACAGAACGAACAATCGCCGTCGAAGACGAGCAGCGGTGCCTTCTCTCTTTCCACCAATCGAACCGTAACGGTCGATCGTCGGGTCGCCCTAGGCAGCAAGACGCACACGCAACTCTTCGGTGTGCAGGCCCTCGGTGTACGCCGGGGTTCCCGGTTGATGTTTGCGTCCGCCCTCGGCGAGCGTGCCGGCGTCGACCCCGTCGAAGCCAATCTGGTCGATCAGCTCCGCCACCGTTCGCTTCGCCTCCTCGTCATCGCCCGAGATCGGGATCCCGACGCGCTCGCCGTCGCCGGCGGGACGGCCATCATCGCGCAACCGACTCCAGAGGATCGCGTTGAACGCCTTGACTACACGAGAGCCCGGTAGGTGCGCTTGCAGCAGCTCGCTCGAGGTGGTGTTGTCGCTGTCGAGCTCCTCGAGGCGGCCGTCTCGTTGCGGGTAGTAGTTGTTGGTGTCGATCACAACCTTGCCCGCGACGCCCTCAGCCGGCAGCTCGCGGTAGCGACCGAAGGGAACCGAGACGACAACGACTTCGCCGAACCGGGCAGCCTCCGCAGCGGTCATCGCCTGCGCTCGAGGGCCGAGTTCCTCGACGACGGGCGCCAGCGTCGCAGGCCCCCGCGAGTTGCTGACCGCCACCTCGTGCCCGGCATCGACGAAAAGTCTCGCAAGCGTGGCGCCGATGCGGCCGGCGCCGATGATCCCGATCTTCATCGCACGTCCCTCCCTGTTCTGGATTTCCCTGTCCAGGACAACCGCCGATCGCGGCCCGATATTCCGGACCCGGCGCGACCGAGCGTTCGCGCCCGTGACGTGCTCGCGTGGCGTGCGCGCGCTGGGTTCGTGGGCTTCGTCGCGCCTGGGCTAGTAGTAGCGTCTGAGGCATGCCGCTGATCGATCTTCCACTCGACGAGCTTGAGCAGTACCAGGGCCGAAATCCAAGACCGACCGACTTCGACGGCTTCTGGGCCCGGGCGCTCGCCGAGCTCGATGCCACGCCTGAGGATGCGGAACTTCAGCCGGCTTCGTTCGTGTCGCGGGTCGCGGATGCGTTCGACCTCACGTTCGGCGGCGTCGCCGGCGCGCGCGTCTACGCAAAGCTCCTCGTCCCGAAGGGTGCCTCGGCCGCTCCCGCCGCACTGATGTTCCACGGGTACTCGGGAAACAGCGGCGATTGGGCAGACAAGCTCAGCCTCGTCTCCGAGGGATTCGTGGTCGCCGCCCTCGACGTTCGCGGCCAGGCCGGCCGGTCGACGGACCCCGCGGGACACACCGGCACCACCTTTTACGGGCACATCGCGCGTGGCGCAGCTGATTCGCCCGACAAACTGCTGTACCGCCACATCTACCTCGACTGCGTTCGGCTGGCGAGGCTCGTCGGCGCCTTGCCGGAGGTGGATTCGACACGTGTCTGCAGCGTTGGCGGGAGCCAGGGTGGAGGGCTGGCGCTGGCGTGCGCAGCGCTCGAGCCGTCGATTGCGCGGGTGGCGTCTCTCTATCCGTTCCTCTGCGACTGGCTGCGCGTGTGGGAACTCGATCTTGCGGTCTCGGCGTACGACGGGCTTCGCCAGCACCTGCGCTGCTTCGATCCCCTGCACGAGCGGAAGGACGAGTTCTTCACCACGATGGGCTACATCGACGTACAGCACCTCGCGCCGCGTATCCGCGGCGAGGTGCTCATGGTGATCGGCCTCATGGACGACATCTGCCCCCCGTCGACACAGTTCGCGGCTTACAACAAGATCACCGCGCCCAAGCAGCGAATCATCTACCCCGACTACGGGCACGAGAGCTACCCGGGCTGGAACGACATCGCGTTCGGCTTCCTCCGCGAGGTCTGACCGGGCCCCGTAATCCAAAGGTCGCAGGTTCGATCTCCGCCCGGCCATGTGTACAAGCATCGGGCGACGTCCGTGCCGATCTACAAGACGCCGAAACCAACTCCACAGCCGCGGATTAGCCGCCGCCAGGCATCGTGCATTTGCGGAGCCAACGCCCAGGATTCAGGACACGCCTGGCGACCGCGAGACCGGACCTGCTCAGGCTTTGCCCGCGCTGAGCCCACCGTCGACGACGAGGCCCGACCCGAGCACGAAGCGGGACTCGTCCGAGGCGAGGTAGAGCGCGGCGCGGGCGACGTCCTCCGGTGCGCCGAGCTCCCGGCTGAGTTGTCGAGAGCGGATCGAGCGACGACCCTCGTCCGGGTCGGCATAGGACTCGCGCAGGTAGCGCTCGACGAACGGGGTCATGATCGTGCCCGGGAGCAGGGCATTGACGCGGATCCCGTGCGGCGCGAGGTCGACCTGCATCGATTTCGTCAGCGCGAGGACGGCGCCCTTCGAGGCGGCATACGAGACGCGGCGCGCGAGACCGGTCTCGGCGATCGCGGACGACATGTTCACGATCGAGCCCGAGCCCTGGGCGATCATCGTCGGGACGACGGCGCGGGACATGAGGAAGACGCCGCGTGCGTTCACCCGCATCACCTGCTCCCACAGCTCGAGCGTCGTCTCCCCGACGTCGCCGACGCCTGCGATGCCGGCATTGTTGAAGAGGACGTCGATCCGCCCGAATTCCTCGACGACCGCGGCGGCGAGCTCGGCAGTCTGTCCCTCGTCGGCGACATCCACCTGGTGCGTCACGCCTTCTGCGCCACCGTCGAGGTCGGCGGCGACGACTCTCGCACCCTCGGCGGCGAACAGCTCAGCGCTCGCTCGGCCGATTCCCGAGCCGGCGCCGGTGACGATGCAAACCTTGTCCGCGAGGCGCACGGTCAGGCTCGGATCGTGCCGATCACGCGCGCGAGCCCGAGGGCGATCAGGATGATCGCACCGTTCGCGGCGTCGATCCAAAACGTCGACGTGTTTCGGAGCACGAGAACGTTGTTGACGAGACCGAGCAGAACGACGCCCGTAAACGCGCCGATCATCCGCCCGCGGCCTCCTTCGAGCTCGATGCCGCCGATCACCGCCGCCGCGAAGACGGTGAAGATCAGGTTGTTCCCCTGGTTTGCTGTGACGGCGACGACCTGCCCGGCGATCATCAGACCCGCAAGCGCGGCGAGCATGCCGGCGACGGTAAAGACCGCGATCCGGATGCGATCGACCTTGATCCCCGCCGCACGCGCGGCCTCGAGGTTGCCGCCCATCGCGTAGATCGCGCGACCTGTGCGGTGGTACCGCAGGAACAGGCCGGCAATGAGGAAGACGGCGGCCGTCGTCCAGGCCGACACAGGGAAGCCGCCCCAGTAGGCGGAGCCGAGGTAGATAAACGAGGGCGGCATGCCGTAGATCGTTCTTCCGCTGACGATCCCCTGCTGCAGCCCGGCGAGCAAGATCAGCATCGCCAGCGTGAAGATGAAAGCGTTGAAACGCAGCTTCACGATCATGAACCCGTTCAAGAGGCCGACGGCCGCGCCGATCCCGACCACGACGAGAATGCCGAACGCAGGATTCCAGTGCGTTCCGAGTCCCTGGGCGTCCTTGGAGACGACGAGCCACGCGCCGATCATCGGTGCAAGACCGTAGATCGACTGCAGCGAGAGATCGAAGCTCCCGGTCAGCAGGATCAGCGACTCGGCGACGACGACGAGCCCGAGCGCGGCGGAGAACTGTGCGGTGTTCGAGAAGTTGGACGTCGTGAAGAAGGCCGGGCTCGTGAAGATGCCGACCACGAAGAGCACCGCGATCGCAGGCACGAGGGCGAGCTCGCGCACCGACCCGAGCAGGACGCGTCGCACGGGCCGCCGAACGATCTCCGCGTGTTCAATCGCCGCATCCGTCATGCCGCCAGCCCTTCTGCGGCGGCAATCAGCTCGTGCCGGTCCCAAGGCGCCTCGCGGAACTCCCTCACGATCGAGCCGCGTCGGATGACGAGCACACGGGTGCAGATCCCGAGCTCGTCGAGGTCGTCGGACACGAGCAGCACAGCCGTCCCGTCCTGACGCGCGCGATCGACGACGCCGAGCAGTGCTTCCTTCGAGGCGACGTCGACTCCGACTGTCGGGCTGACGACGACGAGGAGCGACGGCTGCGCGGCCAGCGCGCGGCCGACGACCACCTTCTGCTGGTTTCCCCCGCTCAGCTCCGAGAGGAGTTGATCACCGCTGCTGGCGACGATCTGCAATCGCCCGGCGATCCTCTCCGCAGCGTCGCGCCTCCGAATGCTCGACACGATGCCCCAACGGCAGAGACGCTCCAGGATCGGCAGCGTGAGATTCTCCGCGACGCCGAGCGTCGGGACGAAGCCTCGGGCGTGGCGGTCCTCCGGCACGTAGCCGACACCGCGCCGCAGCGCGGCATCCACCTTGCCCGGCTGCAACGGCTTCCCGTCGAGCTCGATCTCGCCGCCCGACGGCTTGACGAGCCCGGCGACCGCATCGGCGATCGCCGTCGTGCCCGAGCCTCGCAGACCGAAAAGTCCGACGCACTCCCCGGCGTACACGCCGAGGCTCACGTCCTCGGCCGAGCCGAGCGGGGTCCGCACCGAGAGTCTGCGCACGCTCAATCGAAGCGTCCCTTCGACGTCGTCCGGCGGCGCCGCTCGCTCGCGAATCGTCCGTGCCAGCGCGCCGCCCACCATCGCGGAGACAAGGCGCTCGTGATCGAGCTCCGTCACCGGTGCCGAGACAACCTGCTTCCCGTCGCGGAGCACGGTCGCCCGGTCGCAGATCTCGTACACCTCCTCGAGATGGTGCGAGATGTAGAGAATCCCGACCCCGCTCGCCTTGACCCGGCGTACACGTTCGAACAGCCGCTCGATCGCGTGCGACTCGAGCGAGGCCGTCGGCTCGTCGAGGATCAGGAAGCGCGCGCCGATTGCAAGCGCGCGTGCGATCTCGACGATCTGCTTCTGCTCGACCGAGAGCTCGGCCGCGAGCTGGTCGACGTCGAGGTCGAAGCCCCACTCGAGCAGTAACCGTCGAGCCTGCCGGCGCAGCTCGTGCCAACGGACGAGCGAGCCCTCGCTGCGGTTCAGGAAGATGTTCTCGCCGACGCTCAACGACTCGATCACCATCGAGCGCTGGTAGACGCACGCGACGCGCTCCTGCCAGGCGCCGCGGTCGCCGAGGCTCGGAGCGGGCTCGCCGTACAAACGAACGCTCCCGCCGTCGGGTTTGAGCAGCCCCGTCAGGACGCCGACAAGCGTCGACTTCCCCGCGCCGTTGCGCCCGATGAGCGCATGGCATTCGCCGGGCAGGACGGAGACGGAGACGTCCTGAAGCGCCTTCGTGCGACCGAAGGACTTCCAGATCGCCTCCGCCTCCGCGGCGGGCGGCCGCGAGTCGGCTGGCCGCCCGCTGCCCGTTTCCGGAGCTGACGTCATTACTTCTTCTTGTAGTTGCCCCAGAGACCGGGATCGTTGACGTTGCTCTTGCTCACGACGGGCGCGACGATCGCGTCTTCGAGATTGCCGAGCAGGTTCACGATCTTGCTGCCGTGGTCGGTCGACATCCCGGCGTGATACTTGGCGCCGGCCGTCGCCTGCTTCGCGTAGAAGACGGCGAATCCCGCGTAGAGATTGGCCGGCTGCGAGATCGTCCCGTCTTCCTCGCCGGCGCGGATCCAACCGTGCTCCTGCGGCGTCCCATCGTCGCTGAACAGGACGATATGGTTCGGCGAGCCGACCTTCGTGAACTTCCCGGCTGCCTTTTCCGCCGCGATGATGCCCGGTACGGGACCGCTCCAGTGGACGTAGATGCCCTTGAGATCGGAGTAGGCACTGAGCGCCGTCTTGGCATCGTTCACAGCGGTCGGAGTGTCCCATTTCGTCACGTACTCGACCACCTTGAGCTTCGGGTAGTTCGCCTTCATACAGGTGAGGAACCCGTTCTTGCGGTCGAGTCCGTTGATCGAAGCGAGATCGCCCTCGAGCATCGCGACGTGTCCGGAGCCCGTGGCGCGCGACCCGATGAACTTGCACGCACTCTTCCCGTAGAGGATGTTGTCGGCCCGAACGATCATGTAGACCTTGCCCTTCGTCGGGGCGACGTCCACGCTGACGACGGGAATGTGCTTGCTCGCCGCGTAGGCGAGCGTCGGAGCGATGGCGGCGCTGTCCACCGGGTTGATGATCAGCGCGTTCACTCCTTGGTCGATGAGAGTTCGGATCTGGGTCGCCTGCTTGCCCGCGTCGCCGTTGGACGAGATCGGCCCGACGAGCGAGACACCGTACTTCGTGGCGGCGGCCTTCTCGAAGGCGACATACGAACTCCAGAAGTCCGTGCTGTAGCCGGCGAGCGAGACGCCGATCTTGATCTTCCCTGCCTTTTGCGCATGTCCGTCGCTCCCGGCAAACGCTGCCGTGACGAGGACGCCGGCGAGCGCGAAGAGTGCGAGCGCGCCGATGACACGAGACTTCATCGTCTCTTCCTCCCTGAGGTCGATCGATCCTTGACGGTGGTCATGCGGGTACTTCCTCCTCCTTCCACCAGCCCGTGCCGTCCGGGAATGCGAACTCGGACAGCGACTCGGGCCGGATCTCGATGCTGTAGCCCGGACTCGTCGGCGCGAGATAGCGACCTCCGACGACGCGGACCGGATCGACGAAATGCTCGTGCAGATGGTCGACGAACTCGCACACGCGGTCGTCGAGCGTGGCGCTGACGGCGATGTAATCGAACATCGACACGTGCTGTGCGTACTCGCAGAGGCCGACGCCGCCTGCGTGCGGACAGATGGGCACGCCGAACTTCGCCGCGAGCAGGACGACGGCGAGCACCTCGTTCACACCGCCGAGCCGGCAGCAATCGAGCTGGCAGACGTCGATCGCGCCGAGCTGGAGCAGCTGCTTGAACACGACGCGGTTCTGCACGTGCTCGCCGGTCGCGACGCGAACCGGGGTGACCGCGTCACGGATCCGGCGATGGCCCAGCACGTCGTCGGGGCTCGTCGGCTCCTCGATCCACCACGGATCGACCTCCGACAGAACACCGATCGCCTCGATCGCCTGGTCGACGCCCCAAGCCTGGTTCGCGTCGAGCGATAGCCGGTTCCCGGCTCCGATCGCGTGGCGGACGAGGCGCGCGCGGCGGAGATCGCGCTCCAGATCGCCACCGACCTTCAGTTTCAGATGGGTGAAACCGTCGGCGAGCGCCTCGCGAGCGCGCTCCGGCAAGCTCTCCTCCGGATAGCCGAGCCACCCGGCCGAAGTCGTGTACGCAGGGAAGCCCTCGGCAAGCAGCTGCTGCTCGCGCTCGGCCTTGGTCGCCTCGTTCCGGCGCAGGATCGCCCGCGCCTCGTCGGGTGTGAGAACATCGTCGATATAGCGGAAATCGATGCACGCGATGAGCCGCTCCGGCGGCAGGTCGACAAGGAGTTTCCACAGCGGCTTTCCCTCGAGCTTCGCGTACAGGTCCCAGACGGCGTTGACGATCGCTGCTGTCGCCAGATGGATGACGCCCTTTTCCGGCCCGAGCCAGCGGAGCTGCGTGTCGGTGACGAGCCGCCGCCACAGTCCTCCAATGTCTGCGATCAGATCCTCGATCGTTGCGCCGACGACGTGCGGCAGAAGTGCATCGATCGCGGCGACGCACACCTCTGTCCCGCGCCCGATCGTGAACGTCAACCCGTGGCCCGTGAGCCCGTTTGGATCATCCGTCTCGAGCACGACGTACGCCGCCGAGTAATCGGGATCGAGGTTCATCGCATCCGACCCGGCGCCGCTCGCCGAGGTCGGAAAGCGAATGTCATACGTGACGGCTCTCACAATCCGGATCGGCACGAGGGATGTTTCTAACCGAAAGATCGGATGTTTGTCAAGCGATTCAGGCTCATTTCGTCATGTTCCTCGCGTATAGTCTGCTTTCACCCGACCTCTCCCCGACAGATACAGGATGGATCAAGAGACGATTTCACCCGGACGACGACGCGGGACCGGCGTCACCGACGAGGCGATCGAGCGGATCAGAGAGCTGATCGCCTCGGGCGAATGGGGGCCGGGCACGCGGCTCCCGCGCGAGGCCGACCTCGCCAAGCAGCTGGGGCTGTCGCGCAACTCGCTGCGCGAGGCGGTGCGCGCGCTCTCGCTCGCCCGCGTGCTCGAGGTCCGCCAGGGCGACGGCACGTACGTCAGCAGCCTCGAGCCGAGCGAACTGCTGGAGCCCACGCTCTCCGCGACCCATCTGCTTCGCGGTCGTACGGTGCTCGAGCTCTTCGAGGTCCGGCGGATGCTCGAGCCGGAAGCTGCCGCCATGGCCGCTCTGCGGGCCGATCACGACGTGCTGGACGACCTCCGGCGCGAGCTCGACCGCATGGTCGCCGCAGAGGACCGGGCAGACGATCTCATCGAGGCCGACACCGCGTTCCACGACGTCATTGGGCGCGCACCCGGCAACGGCGTACTGCGCGCGCTGCTGCGCAGCCTCTCCACCAAGACGGTCCGCGCTCGGCTCTGGCACGGGCTGGTCGATCGGAACGCCCTCGACCTCGCGCGAGCCGAGCACGAACAAATCTACGAAGCGATCGCGGCAGGCGACGCCGATCTCGCCCGGGCGGCGACGCTGCTTCACATTGCCCACAACGAGACGTGGCTACGCGAGCATCTAGGCCCCGCCGACGACGTGCCGCTCGACGGTGCCTGAGCTCGCCTGATGCTCGAATTCGGACGACTCGGTCTCGGCACCGCGCCGCTCGCCGGCTTGTACGAAGCCGTCGACGACGAGACCGCGCACGCCGTCGTCGAGCGGGCGTGGGAGCTCGGCATCCGGTACTTCGACACGGCACCGTACTACGGCTCCGGCACCGCCGAATGCCGGCTCGGGGCGGTGTTGTGCGAACGGCCCCGCGAGGAATTCGTGCTGTCGACAAAGGTGGGCCGACTGCTGCATCCCGGCGAGTCGGACTGGCGTGACGCCCCGTCGCTCCAGTCGTACTTCGACTTCTCGTACGACGCGGCAATGCGCTCGCTCGAGGAGAGCCTCGAGCGACTCGGGCTCGACCGCGTCGACATCGCGCTCATCCACGATCCCGACAACCATTACGACGAGGCGCTCGCCGGCGCGTATCCGG
>JALYLO010000192.1 GCA_030774175.1 Actinomycetota bacterium | reverse complement strand
CGCGACCAGGCCGGATCGAGCCGCTATTGTGCCGCGGTCGTTCGGCAGGCGAGATGCCCAGGCGCCCGCCGGACCCCCCGAAAGCCGAACTGCGGACTCGACCTCGGGCCAAGGAGGACTTACCACTGTGCGCTTCTCTCTCGCGCTGAGATCTCTCGGCGCCGGGCTGCCACTCGCGTTCGTCGTCGCCGTCCTGGCGGTGGGCGTCGCGCGTGCCGGCCAGGCCGTCCGGCCGAACGAGCCACCCGTCTCGATCGCCTCGATGCGCGCGCTCGTCGACCACTACCGTTCCGTCGCCTGGACGTATCAACGCGCGGGAGGCGCCCGGAGGCTTTCCACGTCGTTCTCGTATCGGCGCAGCACCGACCGTCCCTACCTCCGGTGGGCGCTCGATACGTGGACGCGGCGTGCCTACGCCGCCCAGGCCGGAGCGCTCACCGCCATCCACCGCCGGCTCGCCGTGCCGCTCCCGGATCAGCCCGGCTTGCGCACGGCGATCGCGACCCGTCTTCGCTTCAGTCGCGCGTTGACCTTGCGCCTGCGCCGGATCTACCCGGGGAGCGTGACGCGTGCCTTCGCGAGCGCCCGCGCCCGCGATGCCGGCAGCACGCTCCGGCTCTGGCAGAAGCGAGGCGCTGCGGCAGCCCTCGCTGTCGCCCTGCACGGCAGCCGGCAGCCGGACATTCCGGCGTGGCTCGAGGACGACTTGATGTGCATCCACCGCTATGAGGCCGCCTGGACCTCCAACACGGGCAACGGCTACTACGGCGGTCTTCAGATGGACCTCGCGTTCCAGCGCCTCTACGGCGCAGACTTCCTCGGCCGTTTCGGCACCGCCGAGAACTGGCCTGTGTGGGCGCAGCTCCAGGCCGCCGGCCGCGCCTACGCCGCCGGGCGGGGCTTCGCTCCCTGGCCCCACACCGCCAGGGCCTGCGGCCTCAGCTGATCGAGCCGAACGGGGCGGAGAAGCTCAAGGCACGGGCGCCGGCGGCCGATGATCTGATCTGAATGCTGGTGCGGTCCACAACGACGGCGCGGGCGCCTCTCACGGGCGTGGCGCCCACGAACGAGCGCAGTCACCCCGAGGCGCTCGTCGAGTCCTACCGTCGGCTGGCCGAGGTCTTCCATCACGTCCTCTCCGAGCAGAGCCTCGACGCACTGCTCGACCGGATCGCCGCGACGCTCGCCGACCTCGTTCCGTATGAGGCGCTGCACATCTACGAGGTCGACGAGGACCGGCGGGAGCTCGTCCCGGTTCTCGCGAGCTCCCAGGCGTATGCGGACGAGATCATGCAGAGCCGTCCGCGCTTCGGCGAGGGCATCACCGGCTGGGCCGTCGAGAACCGCCAGCCCGTGTGGACGAACCGGGCGCACCTCGACCCACGCGTCGTCAACGTCCCCGGAACGCCCGTCGAGCCCGAGGCGCTGATCTCGGTTCCTTTGATCGCCCGCGGCGCGCTGAAGGGCGCGCTCAACATCTACCGCATCGGCGAGGACGCGGCGTTCTACGAGCACGAATTCGAGCTGGCGAAGTGGTTCGGCGACGCAGCGGCGCTCGCACTCGACAATGCGCAGATCCGCGCGCGCCTCGAGCACCTCGCCCAGACTGATTCGCTCACCGGCCTCTACAACCACCGCTTCTTCCACGAGCGGCTGCGCGCCGAGTTGACGCTGGCCTCACGCTCACGCGGCTCCGTCGCCGTGCTCATGTTCGACCTCGACGACTTCAAGCGCGTCAACGACGTCTACGGCCACGGCGCAGGCGACCAGCTGCTCCTCCAGATCGCGCGCCTCGCGCGCGAGACGGTCCGCGGCTCGGACGTCGTCTGCCGCGTCGGCGGCGAGGAGTTCGGCGTGATCATGCCCGCGTGCGACGCCGGAGATGCGCTCGGTCTCGCTGCGCGCTTGACGGAACGCCTACGCGAGGTGGACCTCGAGCCTGCCGGGCGGATGACCATCTCGATCGGCGTCTCGCAAGGCCCGCAGCACGCCATGAATCCGCGTGAGCTGATCGCGTGCGCAGAGGCGGCGATGATGACCGCGAAGGCGCACGGCAAGAACCAGACCGTTCTTTATGACGACGGCGCGACGGAGCGCCCGTCGAACGCAGTGATCACGGCGGGTCGCGGCGTCCGCTCGATCGCCCACATGAAGATGCTGCAGTCGCTCGCGGGAAAGCTGAACCGCCTGAACGACGTGGGCGAGATCGCCGGCACGATCGCGACCGAGTTGCGGCTGCTGATCGACTACCACAACTGCCGCGTCGTACTGAGAGAGGGCGACGACCTATGTCCGATCGCGTTCATCGGCGACTACGACGCCCGCGTCGGCGCCGCAACAGATGCGTATAGGGGGAAGGTCGGACAGGGAATCACCGGGCGGGTCGCCGAGACGGGCCAGTCGCTCCTGATCCCGAATGCGCTCGAGTGCGAGTTCGCCTACAAGATCCCGGGGACCGAGGAGCTCGAGGAGTCCCTGGCGGTCGTGCCGCTTCGCGTCGGATCGCAGATCACAGGCGCGATCGCCATCTCGAAGCTGGGGCTCGACCAGTTCGACGAGGACGACGTGCGCCTGCTCGAGGTGCTCGCCGGCCATGCGGCCATCGCCCTCGAGAACGCAATGCTCTACCAGCAGCAGCGGCGCGAAGCCGAGAGCGCCAAGGCGCTGCTCGCATTCGCGGACGAGGTCTCGCGCGCGGAGTCCTTCGAGGCGATCGGCAGGCACACGGTCGAAGCCGCGGCGCTGCTGTTCGCGACCGAGCGCGTCTCGCTCTGGCTCGGCGAAGAGTGCGCCGCGTGCGTCGGCCAGCAGCTCGCCGACGGGATCACCGCCGCGCTGGCCGAGGGCGACGGCATACGCGGACGTCTGGTCCTCGACGTCGAGGAGCTCGACGAGCACGGGGAACGCCTGCTGGCCGCGTTCTCCTACCAGGCGTCGGTCGCGCTGCAGAAGGCGCGCCTCTACTGGAGGCAGCTCGAGTCGGCCGAGATCGCGAACGCCCTCCTCGACGCGAGTCGTGAGCTCGCGACGGCCGATTCGCCGGAGGACGTGCTCGGTCGCGCAGTCGCGGTGACCTGCCGCGTGCTGGGGACCGAGCGGGCGGCACTCTGGATCCAGGAGGACCGCGAGCCGGGCGACCTGGTCGGGCGCGCATCCTTTGGCTACCCCCCTGCCCAGGATCCAGTGTCCAGCGTGCGCTTCCCGAGCTCTCTCGCGCACCGCTGGCTGGAGCGCGAGGGGGCCTTCGTGCTCGAGCCGTCCGATCTCGCCGGCATGCCGGACATCCCGGACCACTCGCGGTCCCGCCGGTTCGTCGTCGCGCCGCTGAAGCTCGAAGGAGGCCGCGTCGGCGCGCTGACCGCGACAATCGGCGATCACATGGTCGACCAGCGGGAGCTGCGGCTGCTCGAGGGCCTCGCGCATCAGGCAAAGCTCGGGATCGAGAGCGCCGAGAATTACGACAACCTGGAGCGCACCTTCGTCTCCACCGTCGCCTCCCTCGCGAACGCACTCGAGGCGAACGACGAGTACACCTCGTCTCATGCTCGCTGGATCACCGACATGTCGCTGCTCGTCGGGCGTGAACTGGGGCTGGAGCGCGACGCGATGAAGCGCCTGGAGTTCGGCGCCCTGTTTCACGACATCGGCAAGATCGGGATCCCCTCCGAGATCCTCAAGAAGCCGGGGCCGCTGACCGACGAGGAGTTCGAGATCGTCAAGAAGCATCCGGAGCTGGGAGAGAAGATCCTCGCTCCGATCGACCGGCTCGCCGACGTTCGCCCGATCGTGCGGTCCTGCCACGAGCGCTGGGACGGCCAGGGCTACCCTGACGGGCTGGTCGGGCACGAGATCCCGATCGAGGCGCGGATCGTGCTCGTCTGCGATGCGTTCCACGCGATGGCCACCGACCGTCCGTACCGCAAGCACCTGTCGGTCGACGAGGCCGTGCGCCGCTTACGCGAGTCGGCCGGGTCGCAGTTCGATCCGAGCGTGGTCGAGACCTTCACGCGGCTCTTCGAGTCGGGCGCCGTTCGTCTCTAGGTATTCGCCGGGTCGTCGGCGGCGAGCACGTCGCGCGCCCACTCGCGCCGTTTCCACTCGGGCACCGGCGTCCGGCAGTCCGTCTTCGGGACGAAGCGCGATCGCTCGACGAGGGCGTAGCGGTGGATGTAGCGCGGACAGTTCGGAAAGACCTCGGTCGCTCGAACACGCCAGAGGAACTGCGCCTCGGGGAACTCGGCGAGCAACGGGTCGTCGTCGACGTGCTCGGCGATGCCGTTCAGCCGCATGCGCTTCCGCTCCTCGAAGCTGATGAAGAGCAGCCCTACGTGGGGGTTCACGAGCGCGTTGCCGGCGCTCAGGAACATCCCGTTCCCGTCGTAGTTCGGGAAGGCGATCGTGTGCTTGTCGACGACGCGCACGAAACCTGGTTCGCCGCCCTTGTACGAGCACTGCGGCCTTCCCTCTGCGTCCGCGGTTGCGAGGAACAGCATGTCGCAGCGCTCCACGAACGCGCGGTCGTCGTCGTCGATCCAGTCGCGCACGAGCCGCTCGTCGATCCGGTCGGCGAGGCGGCGCGTGTCGAAGCGGTCCTGGTAGCCCCGGCTGCCGTCGTTGAAGGTCATCCCTTGATGATCCCCCGCTCAGCGGACGTCTTCAAGCCTGGTGATCTCGCACACCTCCTCGAACCCGAGCCGGCGGAGGATTGGGTACGACGTCTCAGGATTGGCCTGCGTTACGAGCGCCGGCGTGCCGCGCGCCACCGCGTCATCCCAGCGAGCTCGCACGAGGGCTCGATAGAGGCCGCGGCCGCGTGCCCACGGCGCCACGGCGCCGGCGATCAGGAAGACGCCACGCTGCGACGGGATCGACATGCCCGTCGCCGCAGGACGACCCTCGAGCATCGCGACGAATCCGACCGGGATGCCGACCTCCTCCTCCGCGACGTTCGGCGCGCTGACGCTCGCCCAGGTGGGGCCCTGGAGCACGCAGATGCGGCCGTCGTCGAACCGCGACACCGACGATCCCGCGACGACCGGCGCGAAGCGATCGGGCATCTCGGCATACTCGCGCAACTACGGGATGATCACGTCGCCGGATCGAGCAGGATCTCCTGCTCGGCGACGGCCTGGAACCCGAGGCGCTCGAGGATCGGACGGGACATCACGCCGGCGTGGGTGACGAGCGCCGGCGTGCCGGCTGCGACCGCGTCGTCCCAGCGGGCGCGTACGAGGGCGCGGTAGACGCCCCGTCCTCGCGCCGCGGGCAGCACACCCCCGCCGATCATCAGCACTGCCGGGCAATCAGCCGCGAAGAGCGCCCGGCCCACACCGGTCGGCTCACCGTCCAGGAAGGCGGCGTAGACGCGCGGCGAATGGCCCGCACGCTCGCGCGCGAAGCTGTCCTCGGCGATCGCCTCGTACGCCTTCGCATCTTCCTCCGGGGCGCCGAACGCCGCGTCCCCGATCTTTCCCGCACGAACGAACTCGTCGAAGCTCTCGACGCGGCGTGCGACGACTCCTGCCGGCGGTGGGGGCGGCTCCTCCGCCAACACCATCGACGTGGAGTGGGGCTCGGAGCCGGGCCGCTCGTCCGGCACGAGGCCGTGGGTGCGCAGCCGGTCGGCCAGGTCGCCTGGGGTGGCCGAGGGGCCGACCCACCACTGCGCCTCGCGGTGACCCGCCTGGGCGGCCTGCGCACGTACACGAGCCAACGCCTCCGGCACCTCCTCCGGCTCGAGGCGCAGCCGCGATACCGAGGTGAAGGTCGGGACGGGCCCGAGGAGCAGGCAGTAGCGGTCGGTGAGGATCCGGGTCAGCGCCGACTCGGCGGGGATCTCTCCCCAGGCTGCCGGGTCCTCGGCGAAGCGCCGTATGTCCTCGGGGATCACAGGGGTCCACTCTCGAGCTCGTACATGGTGCAGATGCGCTCGAAGCCGCAGCGCTCGAGGATCGGACGCGACGTCTCCTGCGCGTGGACGACGAGCGCGGGCGTGCCGCGCTCGACGGCGAAGTCCCAGCGGGCGCGGACCAGGGCTCGGTAGCAGCCTTGCCTGCGCGCCTCCGGGAGTGTGGCCCCGCCGGCGAGGTAGAGCCCTCGCGGCCCCGCGAGCGCACCGGCCCACGCAACGGGTTTCCCGTCGAGGAATGCGAGCCACTCCCCTCCGATCCTGGAGCGCCGGCGGGCGTATGTCTCCGCGGCTTCGACGCGGCGCCGCGCGGCGCCGTCCTCCGTGAAGACACTCGACCCCAACTCGATCTCGAGCCCTTGGAGGAACTCGCCGAAGGTCTCGATCTTCCGCACGTCGATCTCGGGGACGGCCGGCGGCGCGCGCTCGGTCACGAG
>JALYLO010000191.1 GCA_030774175.1 Actinomycetota bacterium | reverse complement strand
ACCATCCACGCGCGGCCGAACTTCCGCATCTCGCGGATGATCGGCAGCAACGCGCGCCCCTTCTCGGTCAGTTCGTACTCGACGCGCGGCGGCGACTCGGGGTAGCTGCGCCGGATCAGGACGTCCTGGCGCTCGAGCATGTCGAGCCGCTCCGAGAGCGTCCGAGGGCTGATCCCGGGACACGCGTGCTCGAGCTGCATAAAGCGGCGCGCCCCTTCAGAGAGGTCGTGGACGATCAGCGGAGTCCACTTGGTGGCGATGATCTCCGCGGTGGCTGCGACAGCGCACTGGGTGTCGTGGACGTCGTTCATGGTTCGTTTCATAGCGGGCAGTCTATCCCGCCGGCCGACTCGAAGCTATCGAAACGAAAGCGGGTCTCGGCTGTGAGCGATCCTCTCCGTCGAACCACGCTCTGACCTCCGCTGCGCACTGTCGGCCTTCGTTGATCGCCCAGACGATCAGCGACTGCCCGCGGCGCGCGTCGCCCGCGGCGAAGACACCCTCGGCGGAGGTGAGATAGCGGCTCGCGGCGGCGTTTCCGCGCGCATCCCGGTCGACCCCGAGCTGATCGAGCAACTGCTGTTCGGGCCCGAGAAAGCCCATCGCGAGCAGCACGAGGCCCGCAGGCCGCGCCTCTTCCGTGCCGGGTACGAGATCAAACGGCGGCGTGCCGGTGTTCTGCTGCCACCGGATCGCTTCCACCTGTGCCGTGCCGGTGAACCGCGTGGTCGAGATCGAGAACTGCCGCTCCGCGCCTTCTTTGAGCGCGTAGGAAATGCGGAGCTTCATCGGCCAGTGCGGCCACGGCGTGAGACCGTCGGGACGCGTGGGGGGCGGCTCGCCGAGCAGCTCGATCTGGGTGACCGACGCCGCCCGCTCGCGGTTCGCGTGCGCGACACAGTCGGCGCCGGTGTCACCGCCGCCGATCACGACGACGTGCTTGCCCGCGGCGCTGAGCCCTCCGGTGGCCGTCCCGGCGACCACACGAGCGCGGTCGTAGAGGTACTCCATCGCGAAATGCACGCCTCCGAGCTCTCGGCCCGGCAGGGGAAGGTCGCGCGGCACGCGAGACCCGGTCGCCAGCACCACCGCGTCGTACTGCGCGCGCAGCTCGTCCGCGGAGATGTCGACTCCCGCCTCGACACCGAACCGGAACCGGACGCCTTCGGCGGCGAGCTGCTCGACCCGGCGCTCGACCAGGCGCTTCTCGATCTTGAACTCGGGGACGCCGAAGCGGATGAGGCCGCCGGCCGCCTCGTCCCGCTCGTAGACGACCACTTCCTCACCCGCGCGCGCGAGCTGTTGGGCACACGCGAGGCCCGCGGGGCCGGAGCCGACGACGGCGACACGGCGGCCGGTGGGCTCGACGGCCGGTTGGGGCACGATCCAGCCTTCGTCCCAGGCGCGATCGACGATCGCGAGCTCGATCTGCTTGATCGAGACGGCGTTGCCCTCGTCGATCTCGAGCACGCACGCCGCCTCGCACGGCGCCGGGCACAGCCTGCCGGTGAACTCGGGGAAGTTGTTCGTGCGGTGCAGCTGCTCGCTCGCCTCCTGCCAGCGGTCGCGGTAGACCAGGTCGTTCCAGTCGGGAATCAGGTTCCCGAGCGGGCAGCCGTTGTGGCAGAAGGGAACCCCGCACTCCATGCAGCGCGCGGCCTGCTCGCGCAGCTCGCCGAGCGGCAGCTTCCCGACGAACTCGCGGAAGTCGCCCACCCGCTCCCCCGGAGGGCGTTCGGGAGCCTCGAGACGGCCGACCTTCAGAAACGCGCCGATCCGGCCCATCAGTGCTCCTTCCAGTGATGGTTTCGCGTTTCTGGCGCCGCCAGTGATGCCCTGACCATTGCTGGGAGGGGCATCATGCCGCCTCCTCCGATTCCTTGGTGAGGAAGCCTGTGCCGCCGGTGGAGACCGGCTGATCGTGGTAGTGAACGTCCTCTCTCAGCTCGGCCAGCGCGCGCTGGTAGTCGTGCGGGATCACCTTCACGAACCGGAGCGGGCTCCAGTCGTCGAGCAACGCCTGCGCGACCGGGGAGCCGGTTCGCTCGACGTGCTCGAGCAGCAGCTCCCGAACCTCGCCTGCGTCGGCGTCGTCGAGCCCCTCCAACGCGACGAGCTGGGTGTTGCAGCGCTCGGCGAACTGGCCGTCCTCGTCGATCACGTAGGCGATGCCACCGCTCATCCCGGCGGCGAAGTTGCGGCCGGTCGGACCGATCACGACGACCCGGCCCCCGGTCATGTATTCGCACCCGTGGTCGCCCAGCCCCTCAACGACCGCCGAGGCGCCGGAGTTGCGCACGGCAAAGCGCTCGCCGGCGATCCCGCGCAAGAACGCTCGCCCGGCCGTCGCCCCGTACAGCACCGTGTTGCCGACGATCACGTTCTCCTCGGCGCGATAGGCGGCGTCCTCCGGCGGGCGAACGACGATCACGCCACCGGAGAGCCCCTTGCCGACGTAGTCGTTCGCGTCGCCGACGAGCGTCAGCTCCACTCCGGGCGCGAGCCAGGCGCCGAACGACTGGCCGGCCGAACCGCGCAGCTCGAAGCGAACCGATCCCGGCGGCAGGCCGTCGCGTCCCTTCCGCTTCGTGATGTGGTGCGAGAGCAGCCCGCCGAGGGCGCGGTCGACGTTCCGGACGGCGAACACCCCTGCCACCGGGATGCCGTCGTCGAGAGCCGGTGCGGCGGCGTCGATCAGCTGCCAGTCGAGCGCCTCCAGGATCGGCGAGGCCTGCGGCTGCGTCCGGCGAAGCGGCGTCCCCTCCGGGACGTCCGGCGCACGCAGCAGGTTCGTCAGGTCGATGCCGCGCGCCCGCCAGTGCGCGAGCGCCTCGTCGGGCTCGAGCAGGTCGACACGGCCGACGAGGTCCTCGAACCGCGCGATGCCGAGCGGCGCCATGATCCCGCGCACGTCTTCTGCGACATGGAAGAAGAACTCGATCACGTGCTCCGGCGTGCCGCGGAAGCGGCTCCGCAGCTCGGGATCCTGGGTCGCGATCCCAACCGGGCACGTGTTCAGGTGGCAGGCGCGCATCATCACGCAGCCCGTTGCGATCAGCGGCGCCGTTGCGAAACCCATCTCGTCGGCGCCGAGGAGAGCCGCAACCATCACGTCACGCCCGGTCTTCAACTGCCCGTCGGTCTGCACCCAGACGCGCGAGCGCAGATCGTTGAGGACCAGGGTCTGCTGCGTCTCGGCGAGACCGATCTCCCAGGGAACGCCGGCGTGCAGGATGGACGAGATCGGCGACGCGCCCGTTCCACCGTCGTGACCGGAGATGAGGATGTGGTCGGCGTTGCACTTGACGACGCCCGCGGCGACCGTGCCGACACCGACCTCCGCCACGAGCTTCACGGAGATGCGAGCGGCCGGATTCGCGCAGCGCAGGTCGTAGATCAGCTGCTTCAGGTCCTCGATCGAATAGATGTCGTGATGCGGAGGCGGCGAGATCAGCCCGACGCCGGGCGTGGTCAGACGAACGCCGGCGATGTAGGAATCGACCTTGTGCCCCGGTAGCTGGCCGCCCTCGCCGGGCTTGGCGCCCTGCGCCATCTTGATCTGGAGCTCGTCCGCGTTCGTCAGGTAGTCGATGTTCACCCCGAAGCGCCCGGAGGCGACCTGCTTGATCTTCGAGCGGCGGTCGTCGAGGAAGCGCTCCGGGTCTTCTCCCCCTTCGCCGGTGTTCGAGCGGCCGCCGATGCGGTTCATCGCGACCGCGAGCGTCTCGTGCGCCTCCCGCGAGATCGACCCGAGTGACATGGCGCCCGTCGAGAAGCGCTTGACGATCTCCGCGGCCGGCTCGACCTCCTCGAGCGGGATCCCGCCGTCGGCGGCGAGGCGGAAGCGAAGCAGGCCGCGCAGCGTCGAGCGGCGGGCCGAATCGGAGTTGACGGCGGCCGCGAACTCCTCGAAGGTGGCACGCCCGCCGCCGCGGACGGCGTGCTGGAGCAACGCGATCGTCTCCGGGTTCCACTGATGGTGCTCGCCGTCGCGCCGCCAGGCGTAGAGGCCGACGACGGGCAGCAGCTCGCCCGCGGAGCCCGGATAGGCCCGGGCGTGGCGGAAGAGCGCGCCCTCGGCGAGCTCGCGCGTGCCGATCCCGCCGATCCGCGAGGGCGTCCCTGTGAAGTGACGGTCGATGAGCTCCGTCGAGAGGCCGACCGCCTCGAACACCTGGGCGCCGCAGTATGACGAGAGGGTCGAGATGCCCATCTTCGAGATCGTCTTCAGCAGGCCCTTGCCGATCGCTTTGAGCGCCCGCTGCTCGGCGTCGGCCCGGTCGTGCTCGAGCCGTCCTTCCTCGACGAGCTGGCCGATCGTCGCGAGCATCAGGTAGGGGTTGACGGCCGCCGCCCCGTACCCGATCAGCACGGCGACGCTCTGCACGCTTCGCGGCTCGCCCGACTCGACCACGAGCCCCGCCTGGAGCCGCGTGCCCGCGCGGACGAGATGATGGTGGACGGCGGCGACGGCGAGCAGCGACGGCAGTGCGACGCGCTTGGGCCCGACGTCGCGGTCGGAGACGATCAGGATGTTCGCGCCGCCGGCGAGCGCGGCGTCGGCGTCGGCGCAGATGCGCTCGAGCGCGGGCTCGAGCCCGTCGACCCCCTCCGAGACCGGCCAGGTGATGTCGACCGTGTGCGCCTTGAACGCGTCGGAGTCCACCTGCCGCAGGCTTTCGAGCTCCTCGTCGCGCAGGATCGGGTTGTCGATCACGAGCTGCCGTGCGTGCTCCGGCGTCTCGTCGAGGAGATTGCGCTCGGAGCCGACGAGCGACTGCACGCTCATCACCACCGCCTCGCGGATCGGGTCGATGGGCGGGTTCGTGACCTGCGCGAACAACTGCTTGAAGTACGAGTAGAGCAGCGGCCTGCGGTCGGAGAGCACGGCCAGCGGCGTGTCGTTCCCCATCGAGCCGATCGCCTCCTCCGCATTGGCGGCGAGCGGCGCCAGCATCGCCTTCATGTCTTCCTGCGTGTAGCCGAACGCGAGTTGCAGGCGCCGCACGGGCTCCTCGTGCCTCGGCTTCCGCGTGCGCTCCGGTAGGTCGGCCAGGCGCACGTGCTCGCGCGCGAACCACTCGCCGTAGGGCCTTCGGCACGCGACCTCCTGCTTCACCTCGGAGTCGGGGACGATGCGCCCCTGCTCGAGGTCGACGAGGAAGAGCTTGCCGGGCTGGAGCCGCCCCTTGCGGAGAATGCGTTCGGCGGGAATCTCGAGCACGCCCGACTCGGAGGCCAGGACGACCCACCCGTCGGTGGTCTCGAGCCACCTGCCGGGGCGCAGGCCGTTGCGGTCGAGCGTGGCGCCGATCGTCATTCCGTCGGTGAAGGCCATCGCCGCCGGACCGTCCCACGCCTCGGTGAGGCACTCGTGGAAGTGGTAGAAGCCGCGCAGCTGCTCGGAGACGTCGGCCCGTCCTGAGTAGGCCTCCGGCACCATCATCATCAGCGCGTGCGGCAGCGATCGCCCCGCGAGGACGAGCAGCTCGAGGACGTTGTCGAAGGCCGCCGTGTCGGAGCCGCCAACCCTGATCACCGGCAGCAGCTTCTCGACGTCGTCGCCGAAGAGCTCCGAGGCGAGCTGCGACTCCCGCGCGCGGATCCAGTTCATGTTGCCCCGAAGCGTGTTGATCTCGCCGTTATGGGCGACCATGCGGTACGGGTGCGCGAGCTCCCAGCTCGGGAAGGTATTCGTGGAGAACCGCGAATGCACGAGCGCGAGCGCGCTCCGCAGCCGCTCGTCCGCGAGGTCGGGGAAGTAGCGCCCGAGCTGCGGGGCCGTCAGCATCCCTTTGTAGACGAGCGTCCTCGCCGAGAAGCTCGGAATGACGAGGTCGGGCCCCGCGGCGCGCTCGGCCACGCGCCTGATCACGTAGAGCTTTCGCTCGAACGCGAGCTCGTCGCCGTCGAGGTCGGCGGCGGCACCGACGAAGAGCTGACGGATCGCCGGCGCGAAGAGCTGCGCGTGGGAGCCGGCCCGGCCGCGCTCGACGGGGACGTCACGCCAGCCGAGCACCGTCTGGCCCTCCGCGACGACCGCGTCCTCGAGCAATCGCTCGAAGGCCGCCCGCTGCGGCACTTGCTGGGGGAGGAAGCAGACCGCGACGCCGTACCGGCCCCGTTCCGGCAGGTCGAACCCGGCCGACGCACGCAGGAACTCGTCCGGGAGCTGCATGAGGATGCCCGCACCGTCCCCGGACTCCGCATCGGCGCCCGCCGCGCCACGGTGCTCCATGTTTTCGAGCGCTGCCAGGGCCCGGACGATCGTCTCGTGGCTCCGGCTGCCGTCGAGCCGTGCGACGAAGGCGACACCGCACGCGTCGTGCTCGAACGCGGGGTCGTAGAGCCCCTGCGGCTTCATTGGCTCCGCCCCCCGCCTGGTTCTTGGCTAGTCCGGCGGTACGAGGAAAGGGGTGAGCCGGCTAGCCGCGTCGAGGGCGCGAAAACGTGACCGGAATCTTCGGGGAGACGGAGTTCGCGCTCATCGCTTCAAAGGGTAAAGGATTGCCCGGATGTCCGCAACGTGAGGGCGCTCAGCCGGCGACGCAGGTCAAACCACCGTCCACGACCAGGCAGTGCCCGGTGACGTAGCGCGACTCGTCGCCCGCGAGGAAGAGCGAGGCATGCGCGACATCCCAGGCGTCGCCCATCTTCCCGGTCGGGCACCGCTCGTTCCGCTGCGCGCGGACAAGTTCGACGTCGTCGCCGCCTCGGCCGCCGAGGATGCTCCGCTCCAGGAGCGGCGTGTCCATCAGGCCCGGGAGTACGGCGTTGCACCGGATGCCCTTCCGGGCGTTTTCGATCGCGATCGACTGCGTCAGCTGGTTCACGGCCGCCTTCGAGGCCGAGTACGCCACGTAGGGCAACCCGGTCCAGCGAATCGAGGCAATCGACGAGACGTTGACGATCGAGCCGCTTCCCTGAGCCTCCATCACCGGCAGGACGTGCTTCGCCGTCAGGAAGAAGCTCTTCAGGTTGACCGCTTGCACGCGATCCCACTGCTCCTCCGCCAGGTCGACCGTGCCGCCCAGGACGACGATGCCGACGTTGTTCTGAAGCACGTCGATTCGTCCGAAGCGAGCGACCGCGAAACGGACGAGCCCGGCGACCTCCCCGCCGTCGCTCGCATCCGCCTTGTGCGCCGCGGCAACGCCCCCTTCCGACTGGATGATCCGCACCGTCTCTTCCGCCGCCGCACGGTCGATGTCGCAGGCGACGACCTGCGCGCCCTCGCGCGCGAAGAGGACGGCGGTCGCCTTGCCGATCCCCCAACCCGGCCCCGCGGATCCGGCGCCGACGACCAGCGCGACCCGGTCACTCAGCCGGCCCATCGCGCTCAGTTCGCTCCACGGGCCGCCAGGCCTGCCTCTTCGCGGCCCTGCGCGACTACCCTGGCGACGCGGTCCGTCACGCGTCGCCGCGAACACGTTGCGATCCGGAGACGGGGGGCTGAGCGTGGCTGACGCGAACGTCGTTCGGGACCTCGAGCCTCAAGGCATCGTCAACGCCCTCAAGGGCCGCCAAAACGAGGACGTCGTAGGAGGATCCTACGAGGTCGGGCTGTGGGGCGAAGAGGTGTCAGACACCTTGTCGGAGAGAC